>QGNM01000001.1 GCA_003228095.2 Chloroflexota bacterium
AGATAATCTCGGATTAATACATGAAATAGGTTGGAACCAACGATATCCTGTCCTCATTATTAATAACCCAGATTTATACCCGAATTATTAGCGATTTATACCCGAATTATTAGCGATTTATACCCGAATTATTAGCGTGAAATATTAAGAGGTATAATACATACAATACTATGCGCTTGTAGCTCAGTGGATAGAGCGCCGCCCTGCGGAGGCGGAGGCCGAGGGTTCGAATCCCTCCAAGCGCACCACTCTATTTTGAACTTAAAATCAACTGTTTTGAGTGGTTTATAGATACTGTGATTGAATAAGGAAAACCTTTTCTTACAATTATAGATCGATTCCTTTATTTATTACTCCAGGCATATGGACTAAGTGTTATATAGCTTTCATTACATAAGAAAATTTCTGGCTATCATCATATATCCAAAATTCTTTGATTTTTCCGTCTACTAATCTATGATAATGGCCAGAATTCGCATCCATTCCTTCAGATTTAACATGTAGCTGAAGGTTACTGGAATGGTAATATTTGAGGATGGTTGATGAAAGTAAAGAATTGAATACACCTAACTTACTAAGGTCTAGGGAATCAAGTTAGTAAGTAACTTCATAGGAGCTAAATTGGATAATCTATTAGTAGCAATTGGGACTATATTACTTATAGCGGTTGTTGTGGTATTTTTGGTTAGGGTCTTTTGAACAGAAACCTTATATGAGGTAAATATGAAAACCTTTATGGAGTAAAACTCTCCACCTCGGCAGTCACTCCACCTTTACCTTGCCCACCTATTATCAATATTAAATCGCTCTTTAGCCGAATCATTTCATGTCTGTATCTATCGTTATTCATATCTTCAACTTCTTCCCAAACACCAGTAGATGGATCATACAATGCAGCTGCACGCAGTCCATAGCCTATTCCGCCTGTAATTAGTATTTTCCCTGTACTCAATCTGATAATTGACGCTTCAGCATGAGGTTTTATTGTGCTACCTGTTTTCTCCCATGTATTCATTTCAGGGTCATAAATTTCACTAGTTAATTTTTTACCCCTACCTCCTACTACTAATACTCTGCCATCATCCAACAATACTGCTGAATGATCAGCTCTACCTACAAACATTTCAGGCACTACGGTCCAAGTGTTTGTAGTAGGGTCAAATATCTCAGCACTTTTTTCGTATGGAGGGTCTAATTTCCCTCCACCAGTAATTAAAACTCTGCCATCATCTAATAAAGTTGCAGTGTGTCTTGCTCTAGTAACAGACATGTCAAGAACAGATTCCCATTCACCTTTTGCAGGGTCATAAACTTCAGCGGAGCTTAAGTCTTGATAATCTCGACCCTCGCCCCCAGTGATTAAAACTCTGCCATCATTCAAAGAAGTACAGGGCATATAATCTCGTTCAGTAAATAATTCTCCTGTTGAACTCCAAGTACCTAAATCAGCGTCATATATCTCTGATGTAGGTATAGCCATATTCAAATTACCCCTTCCTCCAGAGATCAATACTCTTCCATCTAACAATACTGCTACACACAAATCATGGCGGTGTTCCTCCATATCGCCTGCCGTTTCCCATACTCCAGACTTAGAGTCAAACACCTCTGCTGAAGTATAAATGATGCCTCTCTGGCTGCCTGAACCTTGTCCTCCAACTACAAAAACTCGTCCATCCTTAAGTAGTACTGCGCCATGAGATGCTCTTTTGTTCCTCATAACGCTGGCTGTTTCAAATCCTTTTGCTTCTCCCGCCACCACAGGTTTTGCTTCACCCGTATATTCTTCATCTCCGGATTGCCCGGTAAAAAACGTTACATCAGTTGAGAAATCCTCTTCTTGTTGCTCTTCGGATCCAGTTCCAGAACAAGCGACAATCATCACCGATAAAAGCAGAATTATAAAAACCGATGACGATAACTTGAGAACAGATTTGAGTTGAATGTTATTCATTCCTAAATTTACTCCATTAATTAATTTAGCTTTTCGCCAATATAAATTTTGGCAGGCTTAATTCGTCGGTAATCTTATCAAAAACAACCGTGACTGGCATACCTATTCTAAGTTTGTCTGGGCTAGGGGTATCAACCCCAACGATGTTGCTAGTCATTCGAGGACCCTCTTCCAGCTCAATTATAGCAACGATAAAAGGTGCTTCTTCCTGAAAACCTTGATTAGGAGATCGGTAAATAATTGAAAATGCATACAATCTCCCGCGCCCGCTTGATTGCGTCCATTCTGTATCGCGCGAAAAACAACAAGGAGAAATATCTCTTGGGTAAAAATATGCCTCGGAGCATCTATTACATTTTCTAAGCCACAGTTGTTCTTGTGAGGTTTTATTCCAATAAAACTCAGACTCTCCTTGTGGAATTGGTATTATTTTTTTATAGTTGTTCATAGATTTTATTAAACACTTAATATGGCTGTGCCGGCTGATGAAAGATATCCTCCTGTTCCATTAATTAGAGCAGTTTTCGGCGATGTAAGCTGACGGGCTCCAGTCTCACCTCGTAATTGTCTCACTGCCTCTAAAACCAAGAACATTCCATACATACCAGAATGAGTGTAAGACAAGCCTCCTCCAGAAGTGTTCATAGCAAAATCTCCTCCTGGTGCTGTGCGTTGATTAGCCACGAATTCTGGACCTTCACCCGGCTTGCAAAAACCTAATGCTTCCAGGGTAACCAAAACAGTATATGTGAACGAATCGTAGATCATTGCCAAGTCAATATCTGAATGCCCCATACCAGCCATGTCAAAAGCACGGGCTCCAGTATTCTTAGATATAGGTGAGGTTAAATCAGGCATTTGGCTAATAATGGCATGATCATGGCTTTCAGCAGCTCCCAAAACCCAGATCGGCTGCTTTTTCAAATCCTTTGCTACCTCAGCCGACGTAATAACGTACGCCCCTCCTGCATCCGTAACGATGCAACAATCCAGTAAGTGGAAAGGCCATGCTACCCATCTGGAATTATGGTAATCATCTTTTGTCATCGGATCACGTAAATAAGCCTTGGGGTTTAACTGCGCCCACTTCCTAGTGGCTACGGCAATTTCGGCCATAGCATCTCGAGTTCTATCTTCTCCATAAATGTGCATATATCGCGAAGCTGCCATGCTGTACGCAGCGGGTGCATTTATTATCCCATATGGTGCTTCGAACTGGGCTCCTGGCTCTGCAGGGTCTGCAACAGCTTTAGTACGCGCACTACGTCCCGCCTGCCCATGAGTCACAAGAACAACTTTACAGTACCCTGCTCTTATTGCAGCCATTGCGTGGGCAATATGAATTATAAAAGATGATCCTCCTACATTTGTACTATCAGTATATGTTGGCGTTATTCCTAAATATTCAGCTACTACCATAGATGAATAGCCGGCGGTTAAAAGACCATCAACCTGATCAATTGAGATTCCTGAATCTTCCAAAGCGTTGTAGGCGGCTTCAGCATGGTGTTGAAGGGATGATTTACCTGGGACTTTTCCAATTTCGTCTGACTCGCCTACACCGACGATCGCAATTTTGTTACTCATAAAGTTCAACTAAGACAGTTACCGTCCTCCAGTAGTTCTTCCAGGCTCATGAAAAACATTCATCTCCGTACTAACCCCGTCTTTGTATGGAATTCTATATTGGGTAATTTCTATTTTTGTTATTAACAGGATAGGCATACAGGCTCTCGTATTTTCGATGAATTTCTAGGTACCTTACAGATATTTGAATTAAATTGTAATATCTTTATAGGAAAATAATATATTAGGTCTAAGTTACCGTCAAAGAAAAGATTAATTGAATAAATGGAGTGTAAATTGTTAAAAGAAATGGACCTAACTGGTCGAGTAGCTGTCATAACTGGTGGTGGTAGAGGAATCGGAAGAGAAATCGCTTTAGCTATGGCAGATTGTGGAGCTGACATCTCATTAGCGGCAAGAACAGCACAGGAAATCGAATCGGTAAAACAAGAGGTGATTGAAAAAGGAAATCGCTGCATCGCTTTCATAACTGACGTATCAGACTCAAGTCAGGTAGATAATCTTGTTAAAAACACAATCGCTGAATTTGGGCAAATTGACATTATGGTTAATAATGCTGGCGCTTTGCACTTTCTCCCTTTAGTACCTATACCAGATCAAGTACCAAATCCTGCAAGACTTTCAAGAACCCCAGATTCGCGAATAAGCGATGAAGAGTGGCAGAAAATAATGGATGTTAATGTCAACGGGGTAATGTATGGGTGCAGGGCAGTTGCTCCGCACATGATAAAAAGAGGTTATGGCAAAATCATAAATATTTCATCAAGTAATGGTGCCCAGGGCACTCCATACTGTGCTCCATATAATGTATCTAAGGCAGCAATCAATATGCTTACTAGGGTTCTAGCATTGGAATGGGCTTCATATGGAATTACAGTAAATGGGCTAGCTCCGGGGTCCTTCCACACTGAAATGACTAATGCTGTATGGTCAGATAGTAAATCCATCGAAAAACACCAGGATACAATCCCTGTTAAACGTGTAGGCAAGTTGAGAGACCTTGGTGTATTAGCAGCTTATTTAGCAAGTGAAGCCAGCGATTATATGACTGGTCAAGTTGTGCATATCGATGGTGGTAGAACTGCAGTTTAGATTAATATTTTAAAATAACAGAGAGGTAAAAATGTTTCGTATACGAAGAATATGTAAACCTAAAACCAGACCTGATACATGGAAAATCGCTGGTATATTAAAGAAGGTTTGCGCTGAGTATGAACAAAAAGGGAGAAGTCCTGCAACAATTTCGATAACTGGATTCGGCACTCCGGGCTCCGAAATAATCGTATGCGCTGAATGGGATCAAGAATCGATCGAAACTAACCCCAGAAAAGATGTGCCTGACATAATCACAAATAAATACAGCAAAGAGCTGGCAAGTCTTGTCCAGTCAAACGAAATCGAGTTTTATGAAATTGCAACTGCAGAAAAATTAAATCAATGGGGCGTGATATAAAGAGTTTAAAAAGTGACTTATTAGTGCCCAGACAAAGCAACGGATCCTGATTCGCCTAATATTTCAGAAGCGTATTCTGCCAGTTCAGTAGTTGCTTTCACCTTAATTAATGGCCATGCTAATGTGACTACACTATTCTCTGTTTTAATTTCCATTTCCACATCATCACTTCCATTATGTTCTAGTAATTCACGAATTAAATTATTAAGTAATACTCTATCTGATTCCACTTTTTTTGACTCAATGATAGTTATTAATAATTTTTTCTGTAAGAAGTTTGTATCTTGTGTAGTACTATTTTCAATCTCTTTATTCACATCAACCCCATTTGTCGACAACACCTGAAATTTAGCGTTTTCGACATTTTTTATTTCATTTATTTGAGTTTCTTTTTTATTATCCAAGAACAAGCTTGACTCAAGGTCTTGTGCTGGTTTATCTGACTCATCAAAAGGCATTTCCTTAAGTATGAACTCACTAATATCAGCAGCAGATATACTGAGTTGATCTTCGCCTCTGTTTTTTACCATTCCTGTTACTTTAATAGGTTTTCCATCTTTGAGTATTTCCCTCGTTGTTGCCAGTAATTCTTCCCATACGAAAACTTCTATAGAGCCATTAAGCATGCTTACATTGACAATCGAAAATGCCTTTCCTTCACGTGTATTTCTGAAAGAGACAGTTTGAATCTGCCCAGCAATCTTAATTTTACGATTACTCATGTTCGATTGAATTAAGTCACGAGAAACCACTGTATTAGAGTCTGCATTAGAGGCAATCAAAGCTAGAGAATCTTTGGTAGATAAATTCACCCCTAACAATTCTAATTCCCACTCTCCTTTTTGGTTGTCACTCGTATGTCCTTCTTCGATTTCGATCTTAGTTAATGGAGCTTGTACAGATTCACCAAACATATCAAACATTGAGGTTTGATTTGAATTTCTTAGATGAGACTCACTTTGTGCCAATGATGTAACTCTATCGGCTATGCTCAGTATTGAAGTCCTATCTCCAAACGAATCAAATGCTCCAACTTTAATCAAACTGTCTAAAGCTTTGCGGTTCAAACCAGTCATATCGCCCACTCTACACATCTCTTCTATAGAAACAAATTCTCCATGTTCATGTCTGATTTTAATCAACTTTTCCAATGCAGAAACACCAACATTTTTTATAGAAGACATGCCAAAGCGAATTATTAATTTTCCATCATCATCATGCAAGGAGAACTCTGATTCCCCGGAATTAATATCTGGACCTTCAATTTTAATTCCTAGCCGCGCGCATTCAATAACCGCTGTAGATACTCTATCTCCATTACCAGAATAGGAATTAAGCAGTGATGTCATGTATTCGCCAGTGTAGTTTGCTTTAAAATAAGCGGTCCAATATGAAATCAATCCATAACTTATGCTATGTGCTTTATTGAAAGCATATCCCGCAAACGGTTCAATAAGCTCAAACACTCTCTCAGCCACAGCTTGAGAATACCCTTGATTTAAAGCACCTTTCATAAATCGTTCACGTTCTTCCATCATGATTTCAGGGATTTTCTTTCCCATTGCCTTTCTAACTACATCGGCTTGCCCAAGAGAGAATCCAGCAAACCTTTGTACTATGTATAAAACCTGGTCTTGAAAAACTATGACACCATATGTTTCTTTAAGTATTTCTTCTAAGTCTTCATGTGGATAATAGACTTGACTTCTTCCATGTTTAGCCTCGATAAAAGTATCAATATGTTCCATTGGGCCCGGCCTATATAGAGCAATCATAGCCGCCACATCACCTAAAGAAGATGGCTTCAGGTCTTGGACATGCCTTTTCATTCCGGGGCTTTCTAATTGAAACACGCCTACAGTTTCACCATTTGAAAGTAATTCAAATGTTTTAGCATCATTAAGAGGTATATCCGTTAGAGCTAAATGTCGACCTGTACGTTTTGATATAAGGTTTCTTGCCCTTGCCAGAATTGTCAAATTTGCAAGACCCAAAAAATCCATCTTAAGTAAGCCAAGATCTGCAAGGGGTTTCATTGCATACTGGGTAGTGTTAACTCCATTCTCAAGCCCATTAGCAGGTCTTTGAAGTGGTATGTAATCCTCTAAAGGTTCCTTTGATATTACTACTCCAGCAGCGTGAGTACTCGAATGCCTTGTTAGCCCTTCAACACCTTTGGCTGTATCTAAAAGTTTATTTACGGCTTGGTCATTTTGATACAAACTAGCTAATTCTGAACTTAAATTCACAGCCTCATCTAATGTTATATGTAATTTTTGAGGCACTAATTTAGCAACTCTATCAACATCAGGATACGGCATGGCTAGTGCTCTACCAGAGTCTCTGATCGCTGCTCTTGCACCTAGTGTTCCAAAGGTGATTATCTGAGCTACATGATCTTCTCCATATTTTTGAACGACATAATTAATAACCTCTTCACGCCTATCGTCCTGAAAATCCATGTCTATATCAGGCATCTCTTTACGTTCAAGATTCAAAAATCGCTCAAAAACCAAATCAAAATCTAAAGGGTTAATATCTGTTACTTCTAAACAAAAGAGCACTAAACTAGCAGCAGCACTGCCTCTAACCGCAAAAAATATGTCGTGCTTTCTCACAAATCGAGCTATGTCCCAAACAACTAAGAAATAATTAGGGAAATGAGTTTCTTCAATGACACTTAATTCGTATTGCAGTCTATCTAGCTCTTTTTGCTTTGGATTAGAAATTTTATTCGTTAAACCGATTTCACATAACTCGGTTAGGTATTCAATTGATGTTTTGCCTTCTGTATCTTTATACTCTGGTAGTCTTAAAGTTTCAAAATCAAGCTCTAGATTGCATTTGTCAGCAATTACCGAAGTGTTTGCTATAGCCTCAGGTAAATCTTGATAGATTTCTGCCATTTCAGATGGACTTTTCAGATAATATGAATCTTCTTCCATACGTAGTCGTTTTGAATCTTTAACATTAGTATTGGTATGAATACAAATCAATATATCTTGAAAAGGTGCGTGTTCTCTTAGTACATAATGTGCATCATTAGTAGCTACTATATCGATTTTAAGATCGCCTTTAAGCTTCAATAATCCTTCATTGATAGCTGGTAAGTCAGGCACGTCGCCATGACGCATTATTTCAAAGTAGTAATCTTCGAAGGTGTCTCGATACCATGTTGCAGCTGACTTTGCATCATCCAAACGCCCTTCAACAATTGCACGAGGAACCTCACCGCTTGGACACCCAGACATAACTATCAGGCCTTCACTATATTTTTCTAAAGCTTCTCTATCTACTCTGGGCTTATAGTAAAATCCTTCTAGGTGAGCTAATGTAACTAGTTTAACAAGGTTTTTATATCCAGTATTATCCTTAGCTAAAACAGTTAAATGGTATGGTCTTTTATCAGATGCTTTCCGCTCTAACCTACTAGCTGGCGCTACATATAACTCACATCCAATTATTGGCTTAACGCCGTGCTTCTTTGCAATTTGATAAAAATCAACTACACCATACAATCCACCATGATCGGTTATAGCTAACGATTGCATTCCTAATTCAGAAGCTCTTTTCACTAATTGTTCAAGGCGGCTAAGTCCATCAAGTAAACTATACTCGGTATGTACATGCAAATGTGAAAAGTTATGATTATCTGTCAAATTAATATTTTTAAATTAAATTCTGATTATTAAGGATTTTTAACAACCCTATATTATAGTCACGAGTATATACTTTTCCAGTCAAGATATATCGATTTAGATAACCGAGTTTAATGACATTGAAAAAGGCCTCCAGAATTCTGGAGGCCTTTCCAATTAACTGATTTTTACTACTTTCTAGTAGTCCATCGGTGGAGCGGCAGGCATTGCAGGTGCGTCTTCTTTAATATCTGTAATTAAAGATTCAGTTGTAAGAACCATAGCCGCAACGCTAGCAGCATTTTCAATGGCTGCTCGAGTTACTTTAGCTGGATCCATAATCCCACGCTCTAACAATGGGGTGAAATCTCCAACTTCAGCATCGTAACCAATGTCTCCTTCTTGTTCTAAGGATTTAGCAAGAATGACATCGCCTGAAACACCAGTATTCTCTGCAATCAACTTCATAGGAGCTTGCAATGCATCCTTTAGAATATCTACTGCTGTAGCATCATCGCCCTTTAGCTTCAACTTATCCAAAGCTTGCCTAGCTCTCAATAAAGCTAGTCCGCCACCAGGCACGATACCTTCCTCAACAGCAGCTCTGGTTGCTGAAAGTGCGTCTTCAACTCGATTTTTCTTTTCTTTCAATTCTATTTCTGTAGCAGCGCCAACCTTTATTATTGCAACACCACCTGAAAGCTTAGCTAATCGTTCTTGAAGTTTTTCTCTATCAAAGTCTGAAGTAGTCTCTTCAATCTGAGCTTTTATCTGATTAATTCGACCTTCAATGTCAGCTTCTGATCCTGCCCCATCAACAAAAGTAGTATCTTCTTTAGTAGACACTATTCTCCTTGCACGGCCTAAATCTGCAACTTCTACTGAATCTAACTTCCGACCAACTTCTTCACTAATAACATTTCCACCTGTGAGAATCGCGATATCTTGAAGCATAGCTTTACGACGGTCGCCAAAGCCTGGAGCCTTAACACCTAAGATGTTTAATGTTCCTCGAAGCTTATTAACCACGAGTGTTGCCAAAGCTTCGCCATCAATATCTTCAGCGATAATTACCACGTTCTTAGTAACCTTTAATATGTTCTCAAGAGCAGGCAATATATCTGCAACTGCAGACACCTTTTTATCCGTGATTAATATATATGGATCTTCTATTTCAGATTCCATTCTTTCTGGATTAGAAACAAAATAAGGAGAAATATAACCGCGATCTATTTCCATCCCTTCTACAAACTCTTGTTCATAATCGAGTCCCTTTGATTCTTCAACAGTTATCACACCGTCTTTTCCGACCTTTTCCATAACCTCAGCAATCAAGTCTCCCATGATTTCATCGTGTGCAGACAATGATGCAACCTGAGCTATCTGAGTCTTGCCTTCAACGGGCTGAGACATGTCTCCAATTGCTTTCCTTAAAGTCACTACTGCGATGTCTATTCCGCGCTTAAGAGCCATTGGGTTAGCACCAGCTGCAATATTCTTGAAACCTTCTCGAATAATTGCTTGTGCTAAAACGGTGGCTGTTGTGGTGCCATCACCAGCGACGTCATTTGTCTTAGAAGCAGCCTCTTTAAGAAGCTGAGCACCCATGTTTTCAAACGGGTCTTCTAATTCAATTTCTTTTGCAATGGTTACTCCATCTGAAATAACCTGCGGTGGTCCGAATTTCTTATCTAACACTACGTTTCGTCCACGTGGTCCGAGAGTCACCCCAACCGTGTCAGCGAGTTTATTGATGCCTGCCATCATAGAAGCGCGCGCATCTTCGCTATATTTGATCTGTTTAGCCAAATTAAAGTCCTCCTGAAAAAGTTACCTAACTAAAATTTCAATTCCGGTAACACTATTAATCTATTTTTTAAAAAGAATATCGTCTTCTCTAACGATCAGATATTCTGTATCACCTTGTTTGTATTCGGTACCAGCGTATTTCGAATATACGACAGTGTCTCCAACCGACACCTCTAATTCACTCCTGGAACCATCTTCATTAAGCTTGCCTGGCCCTACAGCCACTACTTGACCTTCCTGTGGTTTTTCTTTAGCTGTATCAGGGATATAAATTCCACCAGCAGAAATCTGTTCATCAGATTCCGTCGGCTTAATCACAACCCTATTACCTAGCGGTTTGAAATCGGCCATATTCGCTATCCTCCTAGTGTTTTAATGATATTTGATTAAGTCATTATGTTTTAATATGACTTACAAAATAGTCTTAGATAATTAATAATTGACGTCGTTTTCAACATTACCAATCCAATAAGACAACAAAAAGTTGTAAAAAGAAGACAGTATATATGTCAATAGAAATGTAAAATTAATGCTCTATACACAACAATTATCAGGCAATGAATAAACAAAAACAATACAAAAACGGTTCAAACCAGCAAATATCGGACGTAGTAACTGCGATATTGGTAACTATGAGGCCAAAGCAGTGGAGTAAAAACTTACTCGTGTTCTTTGCGTTATTGTTTAGTGTGCAAGAATCATGGGATATAGCTAGATGGTCAACATTAGATCACATGCTGATAAATTCAATTATCGCATTCATTGTGTTTTCAATCATATCCGGCTCTGTATATCTAATAAACGATGTGCTTGATTATGAGACAGATAGTATCCATTCCGTAAAGTCTATGAGGCCAATTGCTTCAGGAAAACTATCAAAGCGCATTGCTATAATTGCTGCCACATCGCTTTTTATTCCCGGATTAATCTTTTCCTTTTTTATAAATATAAACTTTGGGTGGGTCGTAATCGGGTATGTATCTTTAATGATTTTATATTCGATAGGTTTAAAAAACTTGGTTCTTATCGATTGTTTTAGCATCAGTGCTGGATTTGTTTTAAGAGCAATTGCAGGTGCCATCGTAGTGGATGTACCTATATCACTATGGCTTTATTTATGTACTGGGTTAGGTGCGCTTGTAATTGCATTAGGTAAACGAAAAAGTGAGTTATCAACCTCTGGAGACAAGGCTCATTTACAAAGAAAAAGTATGCGAGCTTACTCAATAAAGCTAATTGATAGCGTGGCTGTATTAGCTATAATATCGACTATAGTCGTTTACGCAACTTATACTTTTGCGGCATCTAATTTACCGAATAATTTCCTCATGTCATTAACAATACCAATTGTAATATATGGGTTGCTTAGATATGTGTATCTAGTGCACTTTAAAAACCTTGGTGAATCACCAGAAGATTTACTATTAACGGATAAACACTTATTCGGCACTGTAACCATTTGGATCGTAATCACAGCTTTAATACTAGTCATATTCAGATAAACTTAAAATAATTGGCGAACTAAAATAGAAAGACATACCTAAATGAGTCATCCCGACATACTATTTAACACCATCCCAATCTGGGTTGGAGTTTACGCCTTAACAGCAGTTTTTTTCGGTATCGCGACTTTTATATTGTATAAAGACGCGATCCGGCTAATCCTGCTTGGTAAAAAATCCAACCTTTTAGATAATAAATTAGAACGTTTTATTGGCATATTGAATCCTGTTTTTGGTCAGAGTAAAGTTTTACAAAGTTTTTCAATAAAAACTGATGTCGCTGGTCTCGCACATTTCTTTATATTTTGGGGGTTTTTATCCTTCGCTTTAAGTTACATATTATTCATATTCGGAGATTCGATTTGGCATCGATTCTCCGAAACAATATTGACCGACAAGGGGATTCGAATTTTTGTGTCATATCTAGACGTATTAGCTTTAATATTTTTATTAGTTATACTTCTTGGAGTTGGGCGAAGATGGTGGAAAACTCCAAGAAGGCTTTCATTTGATTTAACTCAAAAACTTGATGCAGCTGTAATACTCACTTTTATTACATTACTAATGAGCTTAACAATTTTAACTGAAGCTTTTTATGTAGTTGGTTATGGCAAAGGACCCCATGCAGAAGCTTTGATCGGCAAAGCTATTGGCAAAGCTTTTATTTCATCTAACATGCCTCAAAGTACTGCAATAATTCTTCATGAGATTGGCTGGTGGTTACATTTACTTATAATTCTGTCATTTTCCATAGTAATCGCTTTATCAAAACACACACATCTAATAGGTGCTCCCTTTAACTTCTTTTTCCGGTCATTGGAAACCCCAGGAACTCTTACAACTCCTAACCTAGAAACTGCCGAATCCTTCGGGGCCTTTAATATTAAAGATTTCACTTGGAAGCAACTACTTGACGGATATGCTTGCGCTGTATGTGGTCGGTGCAGTGATGTATGTCCAGCTAACTTCAGCGGCAAACTTTTATCCCCGATGCACATTGTTGCCAATCTAAAAGATCATATGCAAGAAGTAGGTCCGTCCATAATTAAGGGTGAAAGTATTGAGGGCAATAACCCATTAGTACCTAACAACATACCTAAAGAGGCAATTTGGGATTGCTTAACTTGCGGGGCATGTGTGGCTGAATGTCCAGTTGGGGTTGAACACGTGCAAACAATTGTTGATATCCGTAGACACTTAGTGATGGAAAAAGCTGAAATACCGGAAACAGGACAAGCAGCTTTGGTTAGCTTGGAACAGAGAGGCCATCCTTGGAGAGGTACAACCTACAATAGAACAGATTGGATGAAGGATATGAATGTGCGCACAGTTGATGAAAATCCTAACGCAGAATATCTTTTATGGATCGGCTGTACATCTGCTCTGGAAAAAAGAGGCCACACAGTAGCTAGGTCTTTATCCAGGGTACTTCAAAGAGCAAAAGTTGATTTCGCTGTTTTAGGTCAAAAGGAAACATGCACAGGCGATCCTGCAAGGAGATTGGGAAATGAGTATCTATATCAAAATATAGCAAGTCAGACTATTGAAACTTTAAAAACTCATAAAGTAAGGAAAATAATCACATTATGCCCACACTGCTTTAATGTAATGAAAAATGAATATCCTCACTTAGACGGAAATTTTGAAGTCATTCATTACAGCAAATTCGTTGACACGCTTATATCTACTGGAAAACTTAAAGTTATCGGAGAGATAAAAGAAAACGTCTCTTATCACGATTCTTGCTACTTGGGCAGGCATAACAACATTTACGAAGAACCTAGAAATATAGCAACTTCAATTCCAGGTTTAAATTTGTTGGAGATGAAAAAAAATAGACAACAGGGTTTTTGTTGTGGTGCTGGTGGAGGTCATGCCTGGCTAGAAGAGAATCAAGGAACACGCATTAATCATATGCGGACAGATCAATTCTTAGAAACAGGAGCTGACACCGTAGCGGTGTCTTGCCCATTTTGCTTGCAAATGTTTGACGAAGGGTTAAGCTCCAGAGATGAATCTAAAAAGCGTAAAGCCGTTGATCTGATAGAGCTAGTTGACCAAAGCACATCCGCCACACAAGAAAAGTAGGAGAAGATGACCGAACTTAATGCAATAAACTTAGAATATATATTCTCATTAAATGCAAACGTAAACGTAAGCGCATCACCAACCATTAAGGCTCATATAATACAGAATTTTTCCGAAACTCCAATAAATGTTTGGTGTGATTACCATGTATCTTCAAACAATAAGGACCCTATTACTGAATTCCAACAATTAATGTTTTCCAAAGGAAAGAAGCATCATAACTTTGTGAACGAAACCTTGTTTAACGGAGCAACAAATCTGCCGTTCACCTTAGAGGCTGATGGATTTAAACAAGTACTCGAATTAATGAATCAGAAGGTGCTTGGAATTTTAGACATGCCATTAATTTGTAAGGATTTAGATATTAGTGGACGCCCTGACGTAATGAGAAAAGTAAATGATAAACCGTCAGTTTTTGGCAATCACTCATATGAAATAATTGAAATTAAGTCAGCTATAAACATCAAGACTTCTCACATACTTCAGGCAGCGATTTACAATCGAATGATAGGGAAAATACAAGGATTCACTCCATCAATTTTTTACGTGATAAATGGTAATCTAGAAGAATTTTCATACTACACAGAGGAGTGGGACGAGCTTCTAAATGAAACCATTCAATCTCTTATTAAAGTTATTAATGGAGAAAAAATAGCACCAACGTTAAGAGGTGCAAGGTGGCCTTGGGAATCATACGTGAATAACCTTGCAATAAAAGCTAATGATGCATCTCTAGTACCTGGCATAAAAGCAAAAAAACGTGATCAATTGTTCAACGCCGGACTTCAAACTGTAAACAAAATAGCTGATGCATCAATAGAAGAACTTACAAATATTAAAGGTATCGGAGTTTCATCGGCTGGAAAAATAAGTGCATGTGCTAAAGCTCTAGCAAGCGAATCTATATATATTAAACAACTAGTTCCTCAGTTACCAAAATCTGCCACACAAATATTTATCGATCTAGAAGGTAGTCCTGAACACAAAGTTGAATCTGGCTCATCGACGGTGAATTATCTGATAGGAACAATTGTTAGAAAAAATAATTCAGTTCCACAATTTGTCTCATTTTTCGCTGACACAGTTGCGGAAGAACCCGATAACACCAGAGACTTTTTCGAATGGACTTTATCTTTAGATGATCCTGTTTTCTTTCACTGGCATAACTATGAATACACCCACTTGAAGTCTATGGGACAACGATTCAATATTAACGATGAGATTGTAAATTTTGTATTAGACAGAATGGTCGATTTACGTCCTATTGTGTTAAATAGCTACGCTTTCCCAATATACAAAGAGGGGTTAAAAGAGATTGCTCGGCATCTTGGCTTCAATTGGAGACTAAGCGATGTAGATGCTATGGGATCCATTGCGCTATTTGCTAAGTTTATTCAATCTAAAGGAACTGATATCGAAAGCAAAACCAAAATCCTAACTTATAACGAAGATGATTGTGAAGCTACAAAATTTATTTTTGACTGGTTAACTGGCAATCCTATTAGTTAGACTCTATTTCTTTTGCAAAAATAAATTGATATAACGTTCCCCCTAATATAGCTCCAAGTATTGGAGCAACCCAATATATCCAATGATCCGTCCAGAAACCAGAGACAATTGCAGGTCCCAAACTTCTTGCAGGATTAATGCCTGCGCCGGTTAAAGGGACTGCTACGAGGTGGACAACAGCAACCGTTATGCCAATTGCTACCGGAGCCATAGCTCCATGACTTCTTTTATCCATAGCTGTAGCAAAGACCACAAAGGATAATAAGAAAGTAAATATTAGCTCTATGGTAAATCCCATACCTACAGAGACTCCTTCTCCTAGTCCATGTGCACCTAAATTCCCTTCATTCACGTCTGGAATAACTGCCATTAGTATTAAAGCAGCGACAATACCTCCAGCAATCTGTCCTGATATATATATTTGACCTCTTATCCAGCCAATTTTGCCATTTATAATTGCTGCTATCGTAATCGCAGGGTTAAGGTGAGCGCCCGATATGTGTCCCACAGAATACGCAAGTAAACAAATAGCCAATCCGTGTGCTAGAGCTATTACCACTAGCCTACCCGTGTCCAATTCCCCTGAACTAGCTATGCCACTAGCGGCTACGGCACCTGCTCCTATGAAAACGAAGAGCCCTGTTGCAAAGAATTCTGCGAGGCACTGCCTCCATACAGAAATATTATTAAATTCGGTGATAATATTTTGAATTATCTTGCTCAATTTTCTTCTCCCCAAAATGACTACTTTAGATTACGGAATCCTAATGACTTGCAGTATATATGTCAAAGGATTTTACTGACAATATTTAGATATTCAATGATTTAATGAAACTTATCAGTCTGGGCCCTTTTCCCACATCTTTAACAGCATAGGCTATCGAGGCCTGTAGTAAACCGTCAGGATTACCTGTGTCGAAATGTTCCCCGGGAAATTTATACCCAAAAACAGAATTCTTCACAGCCTGAGCGTTAATTGCATCGGTTATTTGTATCTCACCCAATGCCCCTTTAGGAGTATTACTAATGTAGCCAAAAATATCATTTGTAAAAATATATCTGCCAATTATTGCCAAGTTTGATGGGGCATCTGCTAATTGAGGTTTTTCTACACATCTATTAATTCTATGCATGGATTTATCAATCTCTTGAGACTCTACAACACCTAAAAAGGGTATCTTTTCAGGTTCAACGGCTTTGAGTGCAACTACGCTCGACTTAAACTGAGAATGAATTTTAATCATCTCTTCAATTGTCGGGCTTTCATTAAAAATTACATCGTCAGGTAGCACTACACAAAACGGTTCCCCATTAACCCATTTTTCAGCTTGAAGAATCGCATCACCTAAACCATTCGCCTTCTCTTGTAATATAAATTCAATATCAACATCATGAACGCTTTCAAAATATTTATGAATATCAGAGTTTAGTTCACTTACGATAATAGCTATCTTACTAACCCCACTGTTTTTCAATTCCCTTACTGCAAACTCAATTGTAGGTACGCTTAAAATTGGCAACATGACTTTTGAGACTGCTCGTGTAACAGGAAAAAACCTGGTCCCCAGGCCAGCCGAAGGTATCACTGCTTTTTTAACACTCGATGACATTAAACAGTTGCTTTCCCAGTTCTATATATAGTTCTTAATTTTGGGATTGAGGTGGATATAGCCATTAAAAATATTACAAATATTAACCCAGTAATTATAAATATAACACGAGCATTAAATAAATCAGCCAAAAAGCCATACCCTAAATTCGAGAATGCCATTATGCCACCAGCATGCAACACATACAAGCTAGAGACACGGCCTCGTAGCCTATCCGGACTCTCTGTCAAAACATAGACATTAGTAATAGCCATAAAGCTAGCTTGAGTTGCCCCCATTAAACCTGCGAACAGCATGGATAAGCCTGTCTCTTGCATTAATGCCATTAGTATAGGTGAGATTCCACTTCCTATTGCAGCAAAAAGAAGCACCCAACCTTTATGCTTCTCCTTAGTTAAACCAGCTACTAATAAGACCCCCACTATTGACCCACCACCAAAAGCCATAACTAAATAACCAAGAATTGATCCATCGGTCGCTCCAAGTGAATCTCGTGAGAAAACAGGCATTATTGACTCAAAAGACATAACTAATGCGCAATGAAAAGCCACTAACATAATAAAAATTGAAATTACTCTATGTGAATATATAAACTTAAATCCCTCTAGCATTCCCCCAGCAACATATCCAATGCCACTTAAAATATCTGACAACTTTTTATTAATGTCCAAAAACGAGTGATTGGCTTCTTTAATCACATCTCTTGTTTCAGCATTAGAAGTTATTTCTCCATATGAAATGGTTGTGCAAAACATAGAACTTATAGCACTGAGCGCTGTGAAGATTGCGCTCAATATAAGGACAGTTTCTGTTCCGCCTGGAGCAATGGTCAACCCTGAAATTGATATCGCGACCCCACTAGCTAACAATGGTGACGCAATTAATAATCCGAAAAATCTTGAGCCATGATGGGTTAAGGCATTCAAAGTTATAGCATTTAACATATGTTTTTCGGCGACTTGATTAGGAATCAAAGCTTGTATTGCAGGTTCCATTAAGGCTCTGAGTCCGCCAGCAATAAATGCCCCAACAGCTAAATGCCATAGATCTAAAATACCCATAACAACCCCAAGGACAATTAATATTGCCAAAATTGTATTCCCAACACAGGTTATTATTACTATGTTTTTACGGTTATATCGATCAGCAAAAAATCCTCCGAGGGCAGAGAAGATTAAAAATGGCAAAAGGCTTGAAAATGCAATTATCCCAGGCCATGTTGAACTGCCTGACTTTTCCACCGCCATCCATGTGGCGGTTACAGTAAAAATCCACATCCCGCCAAATGAAAATATTCCAGTAAGCCAAATATACCGAAAATCAGGGTATATAACTAAGGATACCAATTGATCTCGTATTGGCAGAATAACAAATTGATTTAACAGTTTTTGCATTTGATAAACTCCATTATTACAGATTTGAGCTGCAATGATTTTTCCATTAAGCTTTTACTGGAATCAAGCGTGCACTCTCTTCAATAAAACTAAATAGGAAAGTATAAATGTCATTACTGAACAAAGATTGCGTCAAAGTTAAATCTAATGCACCACAATTACAAGAACCAGATATTAAAGAATTTCTCAAAGAAATACCTAATTGGATAGTTTCTTATGAAACTGATCCTCCTCATCTTGTAAATCAATATACGTTTACTGATTTTAGATCTGCATTAACTTTTGTAAACCAAGTTGGCATCGAATCAGAAAAACAAGACCACCACCCTAAGATAATTTTAGAATGGGATCTAGTCACTATCGAATGGTGGACACATTCCATAGGTAGGCTTCACATAAACGACTTTATAATGGCTTATCGCTCTGACCTATTAAGTCAATGATCAATTTAGCTGAAAACTTGTTGGCAAGTACAGTTATATTGAGATAGGATTAAAACCTGTGTTAAACATGTTAATGAGTGCAGATTGCTCGACGTAATCATCATAGGTGGAGGCCCAGCAGGGAACCTCGCAGCGCTAAATATTGCCAAATCTGGTTTTTCGGTTGAAGTTTATGATTGGAGAACTAAAATCGGAGATAAACTATGCACAGGCATAATAGGGCAATCATGCTTCAATGAATTTCCTCCATTACAAAACGATATATACCAATCAACTTCAAGCGCAAATATTGTTTCCCCATCAGGCAAAAACTATTTAGTTAACCATAAAAATCCTCAAGCCTACGTAATCAATCGGATTTCATATGTGCGGTCTTTTGCGGAAAAAGCATCTAACACAGGAGCCATTTATCATCTTAACGAGAAAGTTGTTTCTTTAAATATTACGGATAAAGAAGTCTCAGTTGTAAGCGAGATCAATGGCCGGCAGAGAACAAACATCAGCAAAGCAGTAATAATAGCTACGGGATTTGGTTCGCCTCTTATAAAAATGGCTGGACTAGGTAACAGTGGGAGTAAAAAGTTTTTGACTGGGTGTCAAACTATTGTATATACAGAACAACTTTCAAGACCTACCGTGTTCCTTGGATCACAGGTTGGGCATGGTTCATTTGGTTGGTTAGTACCAACTCAAAATAACCATGCCTTAGTAGGTTTGGCAACGTCTCACAAGTTGAATGGGGATATGAATAATTTGAAAAAAATATTGAAGTCCAAAGGATACCTTAAGAAAACAGAAAGTCCTGAACAAAGATGGGGTATCCCTGTGAGTCCATCAACACCAACATACAGTAACAGGGCACTATCCGTAGGTGACGCAGCAGGGTTAACGAAACCTACAACAGGAGGCGGGATTTATTATTCTTTAATATCTGGCCAGTTAGCAGCTCAAACTTTAATCGACGCATTGCGTAAAGATGACTTGTCATCAAAACAATTGAAACAATACGAATCACAATGGAAAAAAATTCTAAGTAATGAAATCAGGTTAGGGAATTTCGCAAGACGAGTGTTTGAGTCTTTAAAAGATTCTCAAATCGAATTTTTGATTTCTAAACTGATGACCGATGATGTGAGAGAGGATATTTTAGAATCCAATGAAGTTTCCTTCGATTGGCATGGGAAAATAATAAAAAGTGCTTTTATGCATTCAAACTTTGGTAAATATCTTGGCACTCTAACACCAGAATTTAACCAACAACCATCGGACATTAGTCCACCGGGGTCGATTGAAGTGGCTTAAGCCAATATTTCATTCAAGACAGCCATCCTAACAATCAAAGCATTTTCTGATTGCCGGTAAAATGCCAATCTTTCATCTGTAACTTCTATAGAGAAATCCCCGCTACGTTGAATAGGGTTCATAACGATTGCTTTGTCATGAAGAGAATTCATAAATTCTTGATTTATACTTATCGTTGGTATTCCCCTAGATCTCAATAAGGCTGTATGAGCCTCCGTTCTCGGAGCGTTTAGATAGACGACGTCTGCATCTTTTATCTCATTCATCGAATTTACGTATTTAAGCTTAATCCCACGCTCGGCACATAACTGCAATATTTCTGGATTTATGGCCCCACTTAAAGAAAACATACTAATAGTTATATCTCGGAAAAGAGATAATCCGAGAATCCAAGCATTTACATTCCGATGTTCGATGCGACCTGCAATCGCTACATGTGCTCCATCGATAGATCCTCTTTCTAAATGCAAAGTGTAAAGATCTGCCAAAGCTTGTGTTGGATGATCATGTGTCCCACCCCCGCTGACCACTGGTATTAAATCAGTGCCAGCAGCCTCCCTCATTACATTAGCTTCGTTACTCCGTATTACAACTGCATCCATCCGCAAACTATGTAATATAGCTACTACATTATCAATATGTTTGGTTTCAGTTACAGGGAATGACTGAGACGCATTTTCAGTCTGATAAAACTGCCCTCCTAACAAATGCATGGCCCGTTGAAAAGAAGCTCTTGTTATGAAACTAGGGTCATAAAATAAACAATAAAGAGATTTACCTTCAAGTTCTCGGCCTGTGCCTTTTTTAAGGCGAAAATACTCACACTGTGGAAACAAAGTGTTTTCTATCCAGTTACGTTCAATTGTGGTGGTTTCAATTAGATTTTTCATTTATATATACAAGTAGTTAAAAGTTTACACTAAAGATTGTCGCTTAAACAAAATCTTTTATTAGATACGTTTTACGTCATAATATCTAATAATCAGTGCGTTTCTTAACTGAAACTAACGTAAAAATAACAAATAATGTTATACTCTCGCAAAACATTGACCAAATAATCTTCAATTCGTAAGTCAAACTATTAAGTTTTTAATTAAGGGGCTATAAACATGAAAGTATCGATGTTCCACCTTATGCCGCATCGTGAACTGCCACAGGATTTTGAAAAGCGATACGATTCTGTATGGGTTACACCACCATGGGCAGAACTAGCTGATCCTGTTCGAGTTGGCCAGTACTACAATTGGACGCTTGATGAATTAGAATTTGGCGCTCAAATGGGATTTGATGGAATATGTGTGAATGAGCACCATCAAAACGCATATGGATTTATGCCCTCGCCTAATATTATGGCATCTGCGTTGGCACGTAACACTAAGGATACGGCCATAGTTGTTATGGGATCCACACTTCCTACTAACCCTCCTCAACGCATAGCAGAGGAGTACGCAATGTTAGATGGAATTAGCGGTGGAAGGTTAGTTGCCGGAATGCCACTTGGTAGCTCTTGCGACGTAAATTGGTGTTACGGTATAACTCCTATTGAACAGCGAGAAAGATTTCGCGAAGCCCACGACCTTATCATTGAAGCATGGACTAGAAAAGATGTATTTGCTTTTAACGGAAAATACAACCAACTAAGATACGTTAATACTTGGCCTAAGCCTATTCAGCAGCCACATCCACCAATATGGGTGCCTGGTACAGGAAGTAAATCAACGGTTGATTGGGTAGCCGAGCGTGATTATTGTTACTGTTTTCTAAGTTATTTCGGCAGTAAATTTGCCAAGAAGAATGTAGATAAATACTGGGAACGTCTTGATGAACTAGGTAAAGATGCGAACCCTTACCGACTTGGCTTTTTACAGTTGGTATTAGTCGCTGAAACGGATGCAAAGGCTGAGGAGCAATATTTTGAGCATGTTAAATACTTTTACGAAAAATCTCTTCACACCCCATTACATTTCTTTATGGCACCGGGGCATATAGATCACAGTAGTCTAGTTAAAGCAACACGGGCTGGAGGTTACGGCATCCCAGCCGATCTTGCCGCTCAAAGAAAAGATTGGAAATTTCAAGATTATATTGATAACAGATTTATCGTTGCTGGCAGTCCGGAATCTGTTAAGCAGCAATTAGAGGACGTTATAAAAGATCTAAATTGTGGAAATCTAATGGCATTGATGCATCTCGGTTCAATGCCACATGAATTAACAAAGAAAAATATTCAGATATTTGGCGAGGAAGTCTTGCCTAAAATCAGGAATATTTGGGATGATCAGGGCTGGGAAAATCATTGGTGGCCACAAGGTGCAAAAAGAGCTGAGGAAACTATAACCGCATGAATAAATCAAATGTTTCTAAAACTGTACTAAAAACTATGAATGGCAGAGTTGAATCTCATGTGCATCAAGCCGGAAGTGGACCTCCTGTTGTATTTCTTCATGGAGCAGGCGGGCCGACTTGGGACCCATTCCTAGATGACCTGGCGGAACACTTTACAGTTTATGCCCCATCGCTTCCAGGTACCGAAGGCGACCCGGATGCTGTAAGAGAAATCCGAGGACTTTGGGAATTGATGCTTCACTACTATGAATTATTTGACCAGTTAGGATTAAATTCTCCCGCAGTAATTGGGCATTCGTTTGGCGGAATGCTCGCAGCTGAATTAGCATCCACAAATCCTGAAAGAGTTAGTAAACTTGTACTCATTTCATCAATCGGGTTATGGCGCGATGAGCAGCCTGTTGAAGATTGGATGAGATTAACACCTGATAAATTAATACCTCTATGCTTTTACGAGCCTGAAGGCAAGGTTGCAACTGAAATATTTAAAATGCCTGAAGATAAGATTGAAAGACAAGATGAAGAAATCAGAAGATCATGGTCTCTAGCATGTTCAGCAGCATTTATTTGGCCAATACCTGAAAAAGGATTAACTAGGCGTATTCACAGAGTCAAAGCTCCTGGATTTATCGTTTGGGGGAAACAAGATGGGTTAGTACCACCAATATATGCAAATGATTTCAAAAACCTTTTGCCAAATTCTGAGGTTTTGATAGTTGATAAAGCAGCTCATGTACCTCAACTAGAACGACAGGACTTGGTGTCTCCTGCAGTTATTAAATTCCTGAATCAGTAAATCATCCGACTGTTGCTATTTTGTAACCAATCCAAACAGCACATAGCCCCAATACTATCTGCGTTACAACATTTACAATTGCTGGAGTGATATTGCCTTCTCTAATTAAAGATATAGTTTCATATCCAAAAGCAGAATACGTGGTAAATCCACCGAGAATTCCTATTAGTATGAATGCTCTCATTTCTGCAGTGGCGACCTGCTTATGATCTATCAAGCCTGCCGCAAGTCCTATAAAGAGACACCCAACAACATTCACTGTTAAAGTCCCATATGGTACCCATTGGTCATTTAATAACTTACCATACCCTAAATGTATGCTGTATCTTGCTATAGCGCCAATAAAGCCTCCTGCTCCAACTAGTAACGCAATTAACATTTTTTATTCCTTTAAAAGCTAATGGATTTCAACACTTATTTATCTAATCACTCATATAATAGATTAAATATCTATTTCAGGATTTGTAATACCTAAATCTTATGCCCTTTTTAACTTTTTATTAAATGTTTCTTTCATTTTTACCAACTGAGTCTTGGATTGCATTAGCAATCTTAGCTGCAGCACTAATCGGGATCGGCGGCACAGGCGAAAAAATCCTGTCACTTCGCTATCTACCAGATGCAACTACTCTAATGATGTGGCTGGGGGTATGTCTTATTGTATACGGCATAATTTTTGGGATACTGTACCCATTTGATGAAGGGGTACCCACAACACATATAGTTGCTATTTTTGGTAGCGGGGCAATGTATGGAGTCGCCATTACAACATTTTATCGAATCCTAAAAAATACAGATGCATCGATTAGTTTTTCGATATTTAATACCAGTCCGATTTTTGTTGGAATTTTCGCTTTGTTATTATTAGATCAATCTCTTACCCTCTTTCAATGGAGCTCAATCATATTAGCCATTTTAGGGATAATGATTCTCTCCAGGGAGCCATCTCAAAACAGTAATGATAGAACCAAGATATACATGGCAGGGGGGCTATTGGTTTGCGCGGCATTATCTGGGCTCTCACAGGTAATCAGTGGTTATGCACTCGAAGAGATCACCGCTGAGAATGCTTTCTGGGCTCAGCGAGTAGGAGCAGCAGTACCTATATTTTTTAACATTAGACGAGATTCATTTGGAAAATTTTGGTCTACCGTTAAAAAACCTAAGGTTGTGATTTTCGTTTTAGTAGTAGAAGGCGTAATTTTACCTATGAGTCATATGGCATTTTTGACTTCAATGAAAATTGGTAGCTCTGTAGCATTAGTAGCAACTTTATTTGCGACAGCTCCAGTATGGGTATTCCTTTGCAGCAGCCTATTAAGTACTGGGAAATTAAGGATTCTCAATGAAAATATTAGCCCTAAGCGTCTTTTTGTAAAATCTATTGCCATAACTATCACAGTACTGGCCATAATAGGAATAACACTCTTATAATGCAAAAGATTAATTACTATTTGTATAAAGGAATTAGACATGGACAGGCAAATTGGCTACGTAAAAGTTGGAGATACCGCTCCTGACTTCTGTTTACCTTCGGTGACTGGCAAAGATATTCATCTTTCAGATTACTCAGGCGATAAAGTTGCTTTATTTTTTTGGGCGTCTTGGTGAGCTTGCAGAGCTCAATTGCCAGTTTGGCAAACATTCTCAAACGACAATAAAAAAAACGTTACGGTAATCACTATAGCTATGGATGTTCAAGGTCCTGAAAAACCAAAATTCTACTTGCAAAAAGCTGAAACGACTCTAACTACACTAGTTGATGAAAAAAATGTTATGGGTCAATTATATGGATTCAAGGCTATTCCTAACGTTTACCTCATAAACTCAGATGGAAAAGTAGAATACATCGAATTAGGAACGTTCAACATAAAGGAACCTAATAAAAGAACTTTGCTTCAAAATTGGTCATCCGGAAAAGAATTCAGGAGTTTACAAGTAGAATCATTTGAACAATCCATTCATGAAAAAGCAAATTCCTTATTTGTAGTGGGCCAGCAATTACTTAATGACGGAAAGCCGCAAGAGGCAGTAGAAATATGGCGTAAAGCCATATCAATTGACCCCAATAATTACATTATTAGAAAGCAGATTTGGGCAATAGAAAACCCGGATCGTTTTTATAAAGATAAAGTCGATTACCCATGGCAAGACGCTCAACTTGAAAAAGGATTGTGATTGATAACTTGACCACGTTAAAGAAACTATTTGACATGTCAGGTTCTATTGCCATAGTAACTGGTGGTGGCACGCACTTAGGAGCAGCAATCTCAGAATCATTATGTGAATTAGGCGCCACTGTAATAGTTGCAAGTAGAAACTTAAACAATTGTAAAGAAATGTCTGCTCAACTTACGTCAGCAGGACTCAAAGCATACGCATTACAATGCGATGCAACAATTGAAAGTGACGTCAACTCATTAATTAAATCAGTAATAGAAACCCATGGAAAACTAGATGTGTTTGTATGTAATGCGGGAGGTTCAACTCCAGATAATGATTTCCCTTCCTCTTCTACACAAGCATTCAGGGACACCATATCCATGAATATCGATACAACTTTTATGTGCGCCCAAGCGGCTGCAAAAGTCATGATTAAGCAAGGACATGGAAAAATCATCACTATCGGTTCAGTTCATGGAGTGATGGGAACAGATAAGAGACTATATAAAGGCCTTAATCACAAAAGGTCTTCCATTGGTTATTTTGCTGCAAAAGGTGGCGTCATTAATTTAACTAAAGCGTTAGCTGCTGAGTTAGGAGAGCATGGAATAACCGTTAACTGCATTAGTCCAGGACAAATACCAAAACCGACTGTTAAAAAAGAAATGATTAACCGAATGGTGAATAGACAGCCGATTGGCAAAATGGGCAAACCGCATGATTTAAAAGGCGCTGCTGCTTTATTTGCCTCACCAGCAGGCAACTGGATTACAGGTCAAAACCTAATTGTAGATGGTGGTTGGACGATATTTTGATACCACGTTTTAAACCACTGAAGGCCCATTATCTTCTAGATAATGTCCGCTGAATGAATTGATACTAAATTGTTAAACGTTGACCCTGAGCACCTTATTGAATTGGGTAGCATTTGGAACTGCAAAATCATGTTTAGGCTCTAAGCTGCTTATCTCATTCAGTATTTCCCATTCAACTCGTGTAAGTTCTTCTAATTCCATCCTGTACATATCCCTACTGTGTCCCATCATTACTCTTGGCACTTTTTGAATAAAGCCTTTATTAATCAGCGACTGAATCCTGTGGTCAATAGTTCTTTGTGCTCCCAAGTCATCCCAATCAGGCCTATCAAACCACTCTGGATATATTTTCGCCCATGTAACGGATTTATCTGACAGCTCAATAATATTGGAATTTAAATCCAGCTCTGCAAAACCGAATTGCATCTTGTTTTTAACTGCTTTAAAAATATTAGATTTGTGCCGTCTACCGTAAAGAATTTTTGATGAAGACTCTCCTCGGTTGGACCAATATTCCAATGATTCATGGTGCCAGCAAAGTAATATCTCAACATCTATAATTTCAAATAAAGGTGTCATACACCTCTCCGAATAACGCCATATTACTTAAATGTTAATAGTCGTTTTGGATTTTCGATCAAAATATTGTCGATATTTTTGGTAGAGAATCCACGTTTACGCATCCGTGGAATAATGCTGTCAAGAATATGAATATACCCTCCTCCACCATGTGATACTAAATCAGTTTTTAGACAGACATCCTGGGCAACAACAATTTGACTTTCATACCCCCATTCTATCAATTTCTCTATACGCTCTATCCTCTGAACGTCAGAAGGAAAGGCTATATCATGGCCTCCTTCTTGTGGGGTATTGGTGTTTTCACTACCAAAACGATCAAACTCTAGGGTGGCACCGGTCTCAGCAATTTCCTTAACTACTTCCGGAGAATAAGGGAATACATCTAAGTGTCCCATAATTATCCTGGTAGGATCAGCTCCAGCTTCAATTAAATCATTTAAATGATGCAAAAGCGCGTCTGGATGTCCCCCTGGATGAATAGAAATTGCAGCACCAGTCTCAACTGACGCATGCGCTGAAGCTCTGAGGATTTTTCTGGATGTCTCATTTGTTGGCCAGAAATTACCTATCTCTCCGATGATGCCCGATTTAACTCCAGTATCTTTAACTCCTACCGTTACATCTTTAATTATCGAATCGGTAATATCTTGCTCAGGTTTTTCGTGAATGTCATCAGGGTAAGAAAGTGGAACGTAATACGATGCTCCCATTATTATGTTAAGCCCAGTAGCTCGCGACATCCTGGTTAGAGCCAAAGGATCTCTAGCAATGCCATTTGAAGTCGTATCTACTAATGAATTACCTCCAGAAAGGTAATATTTATACAATTCCTCTGTTTGATGCTTTTCATCGCATAGGTTCGCAACATCTTTGTTACTAAATAGACGCTTCATTACCGAGCCTAAAATCTCCATGGTCACCGGTTGGTCCACATACCACCGCTCAGTAGCTTCTTCAGGCATGTCAAAATAGCAAGACAAATCAATTAATGAATGTTCATGAGCCAAAGTTACTCCCATATCATCTGGATCGATTAACCCAAGCACAGTTTGTATTTTCCCTGTCCTCTCTGACTTTGACACGGTTAACTCCTTATTACTAGTTATGTATTTATCGCTTTAACACTCACATGGGTCGCATTCACATGGGTCGCATGTACAGTTTGGCCTATCACATTTTGGCTTATCAGTTTTCGACATAAGGAACTCCTTTTTTTACAATTTCAGCTTAAGTATATCCAAAGCTCTTAATAAGAGCCATTCAATCTAAAAACTAACAGGAATTACAATTTATTGTTCTAATATTTGGCCCTATCTCTTTTTACATTCCAAGATTCCCAATAAGTAACTTCTTCTACCGACTTTCTTTTCGGCTGAGACCACCTACCTTTAACTGGATACCCAAGAGGAATTATTGCCATTGTTAAGGCATCATCTGGAAGGTTAAGGAGGCTTTTAATTTGAGTTTCATTTGTAGAATGAAGCGCTGTTAGCGTTGATCCAATCCCATATGCTCTTGCTGCTAACATTAAGTTTTGAACTGCCCCATAAATAGATGATCCGACTCTAGGATCTTGAGAATCAGCAACATCTCTTAGAACTGGAATAATCCATAACGGAGCATCTTGTATATGATTTGCCAGGTGATCTGCGCTCAGGAAGTTTTTTGGCCCTAGTGCATCATCGTCGATTCCAGATAGTATTTCTTTTCTCCTAATTCCATATACCTTATTCCAGTTTTTAAGATACCAATGAGCAATTTTTGTTTTAGTGTTTTTATCTCTAATCACCATCCATACCCAACCTTGTTTATTTCCACCTGAAGGGCCTCGTATGGCGGCATCAATAATGTTCCATATAATTTCGTCCGGTATTGGAGTGTCAGACAGGTATCTTCTGGACGGAGTGGAATGTAACCCATCAATTAAACTTATGGTCTCAAAGCTTTTCTTATCCATTGACAAATCCTTTTTAAAAACGAATTTTGAAACTTATTGCTCAAGTATAATCACAGTCATCTTAAAAGCAAGAGTAAGGATCAAATAATTATGTCTCTGCAAAATAAATCAACAAGTTTGGGCGGCCCCCTTGTGCAAGCACCAACAATTGAATCAGTAAAATTAGCTGTACAGACGTTAAATAATATCTGTATAAGAACGCCTATAGTTGACCTAGGTAATTATGATTATGCAGATGATATATCCCTTAAGGTCGAAACTTTACAACCTATTGGGTCGTACAAGATCAGGGGTGTTTATAATTGGGCCGCTTCTCTCACGAAAGAACAATTGGCATGCGGGCTCAGCACTCATAGCGCAGGCAATACAGCTCAAGCTCTTGGTTACGTATCTCGCCTGTTAAATGTTAAAGCTAGGAGTATATTACCTGATACAACTCCTCTAGTGAAAGTCAAAGCAATTAAACAGTATGGAGTAACACCAGTAATGATGCCTTTTGCGCAACAACTAGACTTTGCATTGAATGAGGGCTGGAAGCAAGAGCCATATACATGGTTAAATCCTTGGGGAGACCAGATGATGATTACTGGCAACGGCACCATAGCCCTAGAAATACTCGAGGACTGCCCAGATGTTGAAACAGTGTTTATACCAGTTGGAGGAGGAGGACTAATGGCCGGAGTTGGAAGCGTCTTAAAAGAACTTAAACCTTCAGTTCAAATAATTGGCGTCCAGGCCGAAGCTTGTCCGGCTCTACATGCCGCTTTCGAACAGGGATCCCCTTTATGGGTTGAATCACAAGACACTATCTGCGAAGGCGTTGCAGTGCCATTTATTTCAGACGAAATATTTCCATTATTAAGCAAAATAATAGATAAGGTTGTGCTTATCTCTGAAACATCAGCTAGAAAATCCATAAAGCGAATAGCAATCCAAAACAATCTAGTAGTCGAGGGTTCAGGGGGACTGTCGGTTGCTGCAGCATTATCAACACCACAAAGCCAACGAGGGAAATCGGTTTGCATTCTAAGCGGAAGTACAATTGAACCATCCACTCTGGCTGATATCATAACCACATCTGAAAATTGATTATCGTCATATCTTAAACACAGTTACGGCATTAATATGGCACACAAACCTTCCACCACTTTCACGAAAATATATAGGATTGTTAATTCGATACCTTATGGGCAAGTAACAACCTACGGCCAGGTAGCACAAATGGTGCCAATATCTAGTGCGAGAATAGTTGGATTTGCTCTTGCAAGCCTTGCTGAGACTGATGAAAATATCCCTTGGCATCGTGTGATTAATCGTGATGGAAAAATCAGTAGTAGACACACAGACGACGTGATTCTACAAAAAGAATTACTAATGAGTGAAGGAGTCGAATTTGATAACAATGGGAAAGTCGATTTAAGAAGATTCGGATGGTGATTCTAAGAATATCCAGTGGAGCCAAAGTCAATTAATGAGAGATCGTTATCTGATTTATCAGGGTCATTTCTTCGCATAAAATCGGAGACGACTTTTATATAGCGTTCTGGCTCGTCCCAATAAGGCATATGAGCACTATTTTCATAGATTACAAACTCTGAGCCAGGAATCAAAGATTGATAATGCCCAGTAGTTTCTGGAGTGGCTTCATCAACTCTACCGCAGGAAAACAAAGTAGGAACTTTTATTTCATGCAATCTATCAGTTCTGTCATAACCTGCTAACGTACCTGTCATATAGAACTCATTTGGTCCCCACATAGTTTCGTAAACTATTCGGCCTCTTTGTTTAGCAGTGCTTTTTAATATCTCAGGTTTTGTGTGTAAGGGATTAACGTGCTTGTTATTAAATATCTCGACGGCACTTTTATATTCCTGAGAATCAATTGTTCCGTTTTTCTGATGCACAGCTAAAGTGCCTTGAACACCTTTATCTAATAGCTTTATGTAGGCATCACAGTCTTTAATCCACATAGGTATGCTGATGCACGGACTCGACATTATTACGCTCTGAACCCCTGTAGGCTGTGTAAGCAAATAGTCGGTAGCCAGCATTGTTCCCCACGAGTGACCTAAGATGTGAACCGAGCTAAATCCTAAAGCATCTCTAAGTTCAGCTAACTCTTGTACGAAACGATCGGTATTCCAAAGGCTTAAGTCATCTGGACGATCAGACTTCCCACAACCAAGCTGGTCATAAAATATGACTCTTCGTTCGTCCGCTAAAGCCTCTAATGGAGCAAAGCCATTATGAGTAGAGCCTGGACCACCATGTAGGGTTATTAGAGGCACACCGTCACCTTCGCCCATGATTTTGTACCAAACCTTACCGCCAGGAACATCAGCGTACCCTTCTAATATTTTATGTTTCTTTTCTGCCATATTTGCTCCGAAGTTAAGGATTAACTATGTTGATCGGTTTGCCTTTTAGAAACGCTAAAACGTTCTTAACAGTACCAGAATTTAGCACATCAACTCCTTCGGGAACTACATCAGCTGTATGAGGAGTAAGTACAACATTTTCACAGTCCAAAATAGGATGATCTTTAGTTAATGGTTCAATGTCAAAAACATCCAATCCCGCACCGCCTAATTGACCAGAATGTAGAGCAGACACCATAGCTGTCGTATCGATCAATGCTCCCCTACCGACATTAATTAACATGGCTCCCGGTTTCATTGACTTAATTTCTTTTTCCCCAATAAATCCTTCAGTGTCAGGACTTAATCTTGTGTGTAGACTAACCACATCTGATGTTTTCAGTAGTTCATCTAAATCGACATAATTAATTCCGGTTGATTTCGACCACTCGATATTAGGATTATATGTCCATGCGATTACGTTCATGCCAAGCGCTTTAGCCATCTCAGCAGTCTGTTTTCCTATATTTCCCGTCCCTATTATGCCGAGTGTCTTTCCCCTTAGGAAAACCCCATTAACATAAGACCATATACCAGCTTTCAGCTGAGCGGTATATGACGAAGTTCTCTTGGCAACACCTAACATTAATGCAATCGCATGCTCGGACACGAACGGAGCATTGCTGCCTGGTTGATTGCATATGATTATTCCGGCTTTTTTTGCACCATCTAAATCTAAACCATCGGTGCCAACTGAACATGTAGACATCATTTTTAGTTTCGGCAAAGAACTAAACTCTTCACCCGACCAATGCAAAGAACTTCTTGAGTTAATTAGAACATCTGCTTTTTCAACTCTTCTCATCTTCTCGGTTTGAGTCAACGGGAAATCAGAATAGAGTTTAACTTCGGCATGTTCCTTTAATAACTCAAGATGCGGTGATCCTTCAATTTGAGTTGGAGAATCCGCAGGAATAACGATTAATTTCTTAGATGTATTCAACTATCTACTCTTTCAATAATTTATTAATTTGCTCTACTTCGTCACTAGTGAGAACCCAATCTGCTGCTGCTGCATTTGATTTAATTTGCTCTATCTTCGTAGCTCCTGCTATCACAGTGCTCACAATGTCTTTTGATAATAACCAGGCAAATGCCAATTCCAAAATTGTGTGCCCCCTATCAGTTGCAAATTTTTCTAGACTTTCTATCAAGTCAAAATTAGCTGTTTCATAAGGCTCTGACTTCGCTTCTAATCTAGAGCCCTTCGGAGGTTTCTGATTTCTTTTATATTTACCAGTAAGCAATCCATGGGCCAATGGGAAATACGGGATAACTCCGATTTGATATTCTTCACAAAATGGAATGACTTCTCTTTCAATATCCCGATCAAGCAAACTGTAGGCCGGCTGAGTACTCACTATAGGCGTCAAATTTAGACTTTTTGATGTCCAAACGCTTTCACATAGCCTCCATGCTTCATAATTGGAGCATCCTATGTAACGCACTTTTCCCTGCTTTACTAAATCGTCCAAAGCCCTTAATGTCTCTTCAATAGATGTCTCTTTATCCACCCAGTGGAGTTGATAGAGATCTACATAATCTGTTTGCAATCTTTTTAAACTAGCTTCTATTTCATGAAATATTGATTTTCTAGATAATCCTTCCGCGTGAGGGCCTTCCCCCATAGGTCCACGAACTTTAGTAGCAATTAATGCTTGGTGTCTTTTACTCTTTAGAGCCTTGCCTATATATTCTTCAGATTTGCCATTACCATAAACATTTGCTGTATCAATCATGTTTATTCCAACGTCTAAAGCAGCATCAATAAGAGTAGCGGCTTCCTCAGGGCCCATGTGGAAAGGCCATTTATCGTTGGTTCCAAAATTATTTGCACCAAAACCAATTTCAGAAACCTTAAGACCAGAATTACCTAAATTACGATATTTCATTTATCTATCCTTTATAGGTCGCCTACTGATATCACTTATATTTTGACTGGCTTAGCAACCAATAAGCCATCTGTTTTTTCGATTCTAATAGCAAAATCTGCTGAGTCAATCTTTAAAGCTATATCTAAATCTTTTGGATGATATTGAGGCTGATTAGAATCTCCATATTTTTGTGCCTCTTCGCCTACTCTAACCAAATTTAAAACTGATTCATGATCAGGCTTTCTGCCCTGCAGAAGATTCCGAAGGTATAAAGCACACTGTTCATCCTCATCAGACCTTGTTGTGCCCCAAGCTCCCATCGCAAATATACTTACGGATTCACATTTTGATAGCTTCACCAAATCAGCAGTAATACTTGCATTCATTAACGAAGCTGCAAATATTGTAGATGCTCCAGCTTTACTTGCTTTTTCAACTCCTGTCGTCCCAGCCCTGGTTGACTGAACAACTGTAGCACCTTTAATCTTTGCATTTGATAACTCAAATGGTGAATTTCCGAAACTGAAACCTTCTGGTTTTATCCCATCTACCTCACCCATTGAGATATCAGCAAGGCCGGTTCTTTGTATTTCCAAAGCCTGTTCAACTTCTTCCACCATAATAATTTTGGTGACACCATTTTGAAAAGCAACCACAGCTGTCGAAAACGCTCTCAAAACGTCTATTACTATTACAGTGCCAGATATAGTTGATATCGATGCGGCAAGGCTGTCTATATTTACAAGCAAGGTAATCTCGAATTATCTACTTAGAGGTTTTTAATTACGCAGTTCTTTAGGCAAAACAAAAGTTATATCTTCATCCACTCCATCGATCCTATTAACTTCGTCGGGTTTTATTTTGTCAATCACAGCAAGTATCAATTCATCCGGCGTGGATGCTCCTGAAGTTATACCAACTTGCTCAATACCATCGAGCCAATCATCATCTATCTCATCTGGTCCATTAACTAAATATGCAGTTACACCCGCTGCCTCCGCCACCTCTCTTAACCTATTACAGTTAGAGCTGTTTGGAGCTCCGATAACTAACACTAAATCCACTAACTTGCATAATTGTTTAACTGCCGCTTGTCTATTGGTTGTGGCATAGCACAAATCGTTTCTGACTGTTACATTATCAAATTGGTCTGTTATACCATCTATCGCTGCTTGAGTATCATCTACTGAGAGAGTAGTTTGTGTAAGTACCGCAACTGGTGCTTTTTTATCCCATGCGGGTATATCAAATCCTTCTCTCTCATCTATTAAATGCATTTCTGACTGGCCCATAGTTCCGATAACTTCCTGATGCCCTCTGTGGCCAACTAATATTACCCGCATCCCTTCTCTAGTATATTTCTTGGCTTCATTGTGTACTTTAGTAACGAGAGGGCAAGTAGCGTCAATTACATGCAATTTATTTTGCTCAGCTTTATCAAAATCTGAAGGGGGAGAACCGTGAGCAGAAAATACAACTGTTGAACCATGTGGTATTTCTTCTACCTTTTCAACAGTAATAGCTCCTTTGCTTTCAAGTGATTTAACTACATATGGGTTATGGACAATCTCATGCTTAACATATATTGGCGTGCCAAACTTTTTCAAAGCAAGCTCAACAACATCTATAGCACGAACAACTCCAGCACAAAACCCTCTAGGAACTCCGAGATAAACTTTCAATTTGAAATCCTCCAAAAAGAAATTTTAGCATAGGCTTTGAAGGTAATCTGGAAATTTATAAAGTTGTATACTAATCTACTATGCTTTTATGTTTACTAGCATAAGGATTAATAAAGGATTATTGAATGTTTAAACTTGTGTTATTTATTGGATTACTATTGATCGGACTTTTAGCATGTAGTAACTCCACAGAACCATCAACAGGCACCATGTCTGCTGGAATTGATAAAACCGAAGATTCATCAGATCAGCTGGTTAACGAAAATAAATCAGATAGCTTAACTATCTCAACTGGTTCCATCAGTGACACGGGAGAAATGGCGGAAAAACGAATTCAGTTCACAGGAGTAGCACTTCCAGATGGGCGAGCTTTAGTGATGGGCGGTATAAGTGAAGGTGCTTCACAAGGATATTCAAAAGCCATGAGCAAAACCTCTGAGATTTTCGACCCTGCAACTGGTACATGGGACTTTATTGCTGAACCAATAAAAGAGCGTAAGTCTCTAATTCTAGTAGTATTAAACGATGGCAGAGTTATAGCCACTGGCGGCGCGGGAAATCAAGAGTTTGCTTTAGACAGGGCTGAGGTATGGAATCCTGAAACTAATGCCTGGTCGGAAACTAGCACAATGAAGTTTGAACGTGTAGATGCTGCTGGAGTATTACTCAATGATGGGCGCGTACTTTTATCCGGTGGGGCTGATAACGAACTTCGAAAGCATTCATCAACTGAAATATATGACCCTTCTACTGACACTTGGACCGAAGTTGCCTCAATGACAGAGAAACGTATCTTACATACGGCTACTCTGCTGAATGACGGACGTGTACTTGTTACCGGAGGGGGCAACCCAGATGGGCCTTTTATAAAAATGGCTGAAGTATACGACCCTCAAAACAACACCTGGTCTCTTGCGGGAGAAATGTCGACAGGAAGAACCTTACATACTGCCACACTACTAAAAGATGGACGTGTCCTAGTAATAGGAGGAATGGGTAAACGTAAAACTGCGGAAATCTGGGATCCGGCCACCGAAGGATGGACCTCAGCTGGAGAAACTGAAATCCCGCGAGCTAAACATCAGGCAAACCTATTACCAGATGGTCGTGTACTAGTAACTGGAGCTCTAGGAAATAAAGTTGAGACAGAGATATATGACCCAGAGTCCAATGCATGGACCCCTGGTCCGGATATGTCATCATCACGGTATAGTCATGTTGCATTAACTTTGTCAGATGGCAGCGTTATTATTACGGGTGGTTTCGGGCAGAAAAAATCATTGGCAGTATCAGAGTTATATACTCCATAATAAAGACCCATAAAAACGTTTTGAGCCCAGTATACATGCATACTATTGAGCTCATTAAATTACGTAATTTAATTAAACTTATATGAAAAATTTGACCCACTGAGCAGAGGTAATTAATGAAGTTAGCAAACAGAATGAGTAGGCTAGGTACTGAGACTGCTTTTGAAGTATTAGCTAGAGCAAAAAAATTAGAAGCTGAAGGCAGAGATATCATACATCTGCAGATAGGAGAACCTGATTTTGATACTCCTCCAAATATAGTAGCTGCTGGAGCTCAGGCTCTTAACGATGGCTATACCCATTATGGTCCGTCTCCAGGAATGCCAGATGTAAGGGCACGTATTGCTAAAGAAATTGAGATGACACGGCACATTGATGTTTCTCCCGAAAATGTGGTTGTCACACCTGGTGGAAAACCCATAATGTTTTTTACTATGCTTTCATTAATCAATGAAGGCGACGAAGTACTATACCCAAATCCTGGATTTCCCATTTATGAATCTATGATCAATTATGTCGGTGGTGTTCCAGTGCCAATGCAACTCCATGAAAGTAAAGAGTTCAGCATTGACATTGAAGAAATTGAATCAAAAATTACTTCTAAAACAAAATTGATGATATTAAATTCACCTAACAATCCTTGCGGCAGCATAATTACAAAGAATGACCTAGAGAAACTTGCCGAATTATCTATAAAACATGACATATACGTCATGTCAGATGAAATATACATAAGATTCTTGTATGAAGGTAAACACGAATCCATCACACAATTCCAAGGAATGGTGGATAGAACTATTATTTTGGATGGCTTTTCAAAAACGTATGCCATGACAGGATGGAGAATTGGCTATGGAATTATGCCTGAAAATTTAGCGAGTCAAATGGGTAAACTCATGGCTAATAGCGTTTCTTGCACCTCTTCAGCAACTCAGATAGCAGCCATTGAGGCACTTGATGGATCTCAAGATGAACCGAACAAAATGGTTCAGGAATTTAAGAGACGTCGAGACATTATTGTTAATGGATTAAACAACATCAAGGGAATATCATGCCAGATGCCAAAGGGCGCTTTTTACGTTTTCCCGAATGTTAAAGAAACAGGAATGTCCAGCCGAAACTTTGCAGACAATCTATTACAGAAAGCTGGAGTAGCATGTTTAGCCGGCGAAGACTTTGGCAAATATGGTGATGGCTTCGTACGTTTTTCATTCGCTAATTCAGCTGAAAATATACAAAAAGCCTTGGATAGAATTGATAGTTTTGTTCAGAAAATCTAATAACGTTAAAATGCTAACTAATTAGCAAAAAATAATCTTTATTTGATTTGCCTAAATAATAGATCAATCGGACATTCTAAATGCGCATCGCTCTATCACAGATTAATGTAACTGTCGGAGATATAGATGGAAACATCGATAGGATCTTGCAATGCATTAAATCAGCGAGAGATTTAGGGGTTAACCTTATAGCGTTTCCCGAGCTATGTATCACAGGATATCCTCCCGAAGATCTCGTATTTAAAAAACAGTTTGTAAACGACAATCTGACAGCACTTCAAAGTGTAATCTCAGCTTCGAGTAATATCTGTGTTGTAATCGGGTATATAGATAAAGATGCAGATGCCATTTACAACGCTGCAGCCATAATTGAGCGCCAAGCCTTAATAGGCACATATCGAAAAATGGTATTGCCAAATTATGGGGTGTTTGATGAGCAGCGATATTTTACTCCAGGTAATAAACCAACAATCTTCAACATAAACGGAATTAAAACTGCGGTAAATATTTGTGAGGATATCTGGTCAGATGAAGGTCCAATTAAGTATCAACGAGAATCTGGTTCCAAATTACTGATTAATATTAATGCATCCCCATATCACAGAGGTAAACGTGAAGAGAGAGAATTATTATTATCTAAGCGAGCTTTAGAAAATAATCTAGCCATTGCCTATGTTAATTTAGTTGGAGGCCAAGACGAATTAGTTTTTGATGGGACTAGCGTTATTGTTTCCCCTGAAGGTGAAGTGCTTGCCAGAGCATCACAGTTTTCTGAGGACAGCTTGGTATTCGACATCAGTTTAGAGGAAGATCTCAACACCAAAAAATGTAAAGTGAGCAACTTTAATCTTGCAAAAAATAGCAAGGTTAAAAACAAAGAACCTATGGATGATTTAGAGGAGGTTTACGCGGCACTTGTCACAGGAACAAAAGATTATGTGAAAAAGTCAGGGTTTGAAAAAGTAATAGTAGCAATTTCAGGAGGTATTGACTCAGCTCTGGTGGCAACGATAGCCGTTGATGCATTAGGTAGCGAAAATGTTGTAGGGCTTTCTATGCCATCTCGGTATTCCTCAGAAGGGAGCGTTACTGACAGTGAATTGTTGGCAAAGAACATTGGCATTGATTTACTTAAAACATCCATTGAACCAGTTTTTTCCGAGTACTTAGCCACATTAAAAGGTTTATTCAAAAAAGCTAAGCCAAATATAGCTGAAGAAAATTTGCAATCTAGAACTAGGGGTACTCTAGTAATGGCAATGTCCAACAAATTTGATTGGTTGACGTTAACCACTGGTAATAAGAGTGAATATGCAACTGGCTATGCAACTTTGTACGGGGACATGGCTGGTGGTTTTGCTGTCATTAAAGACGTACCAAAAACCCTAGTTTATAAACTTTGCGACTATAGAAACACAGTTAACAAATCAATACCAACGGAGATCATCCAAAAACCACCTAGTGCGGAGCTCAAGCTCAATCAACTAGATGAAGATTCGTTACCACCATACGATCAACTTGACGAAATCTTGAAAGCTTACGTGGAGGATGACAAAATGTACAAAGAAATCATCGCTGATGGCCACGATCAAAAGGTAGTGAGAAGAGTTATTGACTTGGTAGACAGCTCAGAACATAAAAGGAGACAAACTCCGCCAGGAGTTAAAATAACTAAGCGGAACTTTGGTCGAGATAGACGCATGCCAATAGTAAATCGTTATAAATCATACTAATTTAAATTGACTATATTAAAACCAAAAATAGGTGCAGTATTTCCTCAAACTGAGATCGGTAACGATCCTGATGAAATAAAACAATATGTTACTGCAGTAGAGTCAATGGGGTTCGATCACATACTAATTTATGATCATGTTTTAGGGGTTAATACCGCAAATCGCCCAAATTGGAAGGGTGCTTATAAACTTGAAGATTCATTCCACGAAGTCATGGTTTTATTCGGTTACATAGCAGCGATAACCACAAAGATAGAATTAGCTACAGGTATTCTAGTATTGCCTCAAAGAGACACTGCTCTAGTCGCAAAACAGGCAGCCGAATTAGACATTTTAAGCAATGGCAGGTTACGCCTTGGTGTGGGAACAGGATGGAATGGTGTGGAATTTGAAGCTCTTAATAGTGACTTTACTAACCGCGGTGTAAGAATAGAAGAACAGGTGTCGGTACTTCGTGAATTTTGGACGAAAGAATTAGTCGCATACGAAGGTAAATGGCATCATTTAAATGATGTTGGGATAAATCCGTTACCATTGCAGCGCCCCATACCTATATGGTTTGGTGGAGCAGCTGATGCTGTTATGCAAAGGATAGGTAAAATGGGCGATGGGTGGATATACCCAGGTTATTCTCCATTCCCAGAGATACAATCAAAAACTATGCTCGACTCGATCAAAAACTCTGCAATTCAGTCTAATAGATTGACAAGCGATATAGGGGTTGAAAAAATCCTTGCTGAATCAGAAAAACCGAAAGATGGATGGGCAGATCCAGTAAAAAGCTGGATGGAATTCGGAGCAACTCATCTTTCACTCAATACAATGGGAGCAGATTTGAGGTCAACCAACAGCCATCTTCACGCTTTAGAAACATTCATTAATGAGATAATAAGGTAAAGATATAATGAATTTACTAAAAACTCCATTACATAAAACTCATATAGAATCTGGTGCCCGCATGGTACCTTTCGCTGGCTGGGACATGCCTGTTCAATATAGTGGGATATTAGATGAAGTTAAGGCAGTGAGAACTAATTGCGGTCTATTTGATGTGTCACATATGGGTAGGCTAGATATACATGGAGCACATGCCACTGACTTCCTCAATAAAACTCTGAGCGTCGACGTTATTAAACTTAGACCAAACAGGGCGAGATATGGGGTTATATGTAATGCTGCTGGTGGAATAATAGATGACTGCATTGTATATAAATTTGACCCAGAACACTTTTTGCTTGTCCCAAATGCATCAAATAAAAATTCGGTTATCGATTGGTTAAATCAACATGTCAGCAATGCTGAAGTTACAATCACCGATATAACAGATCAACAAGCAATGATAGCTTTACAAGGACCTAATTCTATAAAGGCACTGAATAGTCAAGTGTCAAATGATATATCGAATTTAAAAATGTTTAACTTCACGCAAGATTCGATTGACGGAGTCGAAGTAATGATTGCAAGGACTGGATACACTGGTGAAGATGGGGTCGAATTATTTGTCCCTAAGTCTAAAGCTCCAAAAATTTGGGAAACTTTTGCTCGCAATGGAGCAAAACCATGTGGTCTTGGGTCACGCGACTTACTCAGAATAGAGGCAGGACTTCTGTTACATGGTAACGATATGGATATAACAATAAATCCTTTTGAGGCCGGTCTCGATAAATTTGTTAACCTTGATAAAGATGATTATATTCCAGGCCCTGCTTTAAGAATAATATGCTCTAATGTACCTGATAAAAAGCTGCTGGCTTTATATATCAGTGGTAATCGAGTAGCTAGACCAGGGTACTCATTAATTTATAAAAATAAGGAGGTAGGGCATATTACATCTGGCACTTACTCACCGACACTAGATAGAAATATTGCCTTAGGCTATGTTCAGACAGCGCTTATTGATAACTACACTAACTTAAAGTGTGATATAAGAGGACAAATTACAGATTTAGAAGTCACAGGACTGCCTTTTTACTCTAGAAATATTTAATATGTAAATTAAGAGGTAATTTAATGATTCCTGCAGAATTTAAATATTCAGAAGAACATGAATGGATTAATTCAAAAGATATTGATGAGATCATAATAGGTATAACAGATTTTGCTGCCGACACATTGGGTGACATTGTATTCGTAGAGTTACCGAGCATTGGCACTGAAGTAAAGCAATTTGAAAAATTTGGCGAAATCGAATCGGTTAAAGCGGTTTCGGATCTGTTTTCACCTATAAGTGGGACGATAATTAAACGGAATGAAAATCTAGTACCAAAACCAGAACTCGTTAACCAAGATGCTTATGGTGACGGCTGGTTGATTACGATATCTCCAACAGATTTAAAAGAGATAGATGGACTTATGTCATCTAAAGATTACAATAAATTTACCGAGTCATAGGCGAGTTAACTTAACAATGAGCTCTGATAAGAACACAGGTTTGAAATTTTCATCACCATACACACCAAATACTGAAAATGACCGAGCAGAAATGCTCAAAGCAATAGGAGTTAATACAGTAGACGACCTTTTTAAAGATATCCCGGCGTCTTACTTAAACCCTGAATTAAAAATTCCCGATGCTATCTCTGAGATGGAGTTAGTCCAAGAGATGGAAGATCTCGCAAATTTAAATAGTGTTCCTGGAGAATATGCATCTTTTATGGGATCTGGAGCTTACAAGCATTTCATCCCATCTATTGTTAATAGGCTAGCGTTACGATCAGAGTTCATGACTTGCTACACGCCTTACCAGCCTGAAGTTTCACAAGGTACACTACAAGCTCATTTCGAATTCCAGTCAATGGTTTGCCAACTAACTGGTATGGACGTGGCAAATGCTGGAATGTATGACGGCTCTACAGCTTTATCAGAAGCAGCATTGATGGCCTGTAGGGTCACTAAAAAACAGGTGGTCAGCGTTTTCGATTCAGTATCACCTTACTATAGAGATGTACTCAAGACTTTTCTAGACGCGCCTGGAATAAAAATTGAATCGGCAAAAGATGGAAACTTAAAAGTTAATAAAAATCATGCATGTTTGATAGTGCAGCAGCCAAATTATTTTGGTTATTTCGAAGATTTATCTAAATTATCAGACGACATTCACAATGCAGGAGGGCTGCTAATTGTGGTGACCGACCCCATATCTTTAGGCATGTATAAACCTCCTGCAGATTATGGCGCTGATATAGTAGTGGCAGAGGGGCAATCCATGGGTATAGCCACATCATTTGGCGGCCCTTATGTCGGACTATTTGCATGTAAACAGCAATATATTAGGCAAATGCCTGGCCGGATAGTTGGAAGAACAAAAGACACTAACGGTAACACTGGTTACGTATTAACCCTTCAAACTCGAGAGCAACACATACGTAGAGATAGAGCTACTTCTAATATATGTACGTCCGTAGGATTGATTGCTTTAATGTCAACAATTTACATGATCTCACAGGGAAAACAAGGCCTAAAGCATATTGCCAACCTTTGCTATCAAAAAGCACATTACGCTGCTGCTAAAATAAATGAAATCGATGGATATATCGTACATACAGACAAACCATTTTTCAAAGAGTTTGTAGTTTCATGCCCAATGTCACCCAAAGAGATTAATAAAAGATTACTCCACAATAAAATAATCGGTGGTGTTGATGTTAGCAACCTCACAAAAAACGGGATGTTGATTTGTGTTACGGAAACCAATAGTAAAGATGAAATCGATTTGTTAGTTAGTAGCCTTAGCGAAATTATAACTGAAGGTTAATCTCAATGAATAACAGCCCCATAAATACAAATGAATCCAAAAGAAAACTAAGTATGGACCGAAGTGTTGCTGGTCGTATTGGTACAACCTTGCCAAAACTAGACGTGCCGCTTCAAACAGAACCTCCGAAAGATCTTCTTAGGGAATCTTTAGAAATGCCGGAATTAAGTGAGAGCGAAATTGTTCGTTATTTAACACAAATTAGCACATTCAATTTTTCCATTGATCACAATTTCTATCCTCTGGGCAGCTGCACAATGAAATATAACCCCAAAGTAAATGATGATATTGCGGCCTTACCAGGGTTCTCCGCAATTCATCCCCTACAGGCAGAATCGACTGTGCAGGGCGCATTAAAATTAATGCATCACCTACAAGATTTACTAGCCGAAATAACAGGAATGGCTGGCACCTCATTAGCACCAATGGCAGGCGCAGAAGGTGAGCTGGCTGGCATGTTAATGACAAAGGCATATCACCAGGCTAACGGAGATAAAAAACGAACGAAAATACTAATTCCAGATAGCGCTCATGGTACCAATCCAGCCTCAGCAGTTATGGCCGGGTTCGATGTGATCTCACTAAGCACAGACGATAATGGGAATACGGATATCGAAGGATTAAAATATGCACTTTCAGACGACATAGCAGGGTTTATGTTAACTCAACCAAGTACCCTTGGGTTATTTGATACAAATATTCTTGATGTTGTAAACATGGTCAGAGATGCTGGAGGAATAATATATGGAGATGGTGCAAACCTTAATGCTGTTTTAGGCAAACTAAAACCGGGACAGTTAGGTTTTGATATATTACATTCGAATTTACACAAAACGTTTACCCAGCCCCATGGGGGTGGTGGGCCAGGTGCAGGAGCTGTAATGGTTAGTGATCGTATTTTGCCATTTCTACCAACACCTGTGGTTAATCGTCGAACTGACAAATCAAATAATGAATTCTTTACTTTTGCAAGTCCAGAAAAAACTATTGGGAAAATGGGAGCGTTTCATGGAAATTTTGGAGCTTTAGTACGAGCATATGCTTACATTAGAACACTAGGAAAACAGGGTATACCTAAAGTTAGTGAAGATGCGGTAATAAATGCTAATTACATACGCTCACAAATAAAAGGGGTTTTTGATTTACCCTATGATAGAACCTGCATGCATGAGGTGGTTATCTCAGCTAGAAACTTAAAACATGATAATGGAATTACAGCATTAGACGTTTCAAAAAGATTGATTGATTATGGTATTCACCCACCAACTATGTACTTTCCATTAATTGTTGAAGAAGCACTCATGATAGAACCTACTGAAACTGAATCTAAAGAAACTATAGATGAGTTTATAGATATCATGAAGACTATAGCACAGGAGGCTGCTGATAATCCTTCGCTATTAAAAGAAGCTCCTCACAACGCCCCAAACACTCGCCTAGATGAGGCTTTAGCTGCGCGGGAACCAGATCTTAGATGGACTAAGTAATGTTTTGATAATCAGTGATTTGGTTATCAAAACATTAACAATATAAATTAGTTACAGACGAAAGACACAAGTAAGGTGTTGATATGAAAAATATACTCGGGTTAACCCAGCCCTCTGGAGCTTAATTTTATGGAAATCGGATCACCAGCTTTCGACTTTGAAATACCTGACCAGCATGGACACATACACAAACTAAGTGATTATGCTGGTAAAGCAAATGTATTACTTTCATTCCATGTATATTCATTTACTGGAGGGTGTACTAATCAAATGATTGGCTTCAGGGCAGCTTACCCAGAATTTAAAGAACTAAATACTAAGGTATTAGGAATAAGCTGCGACGCACAACCAACTCAGGCAGCTTATTCAACTTCATTAGGCAACTTGCCATATCCAGTACTATCAGATTTTCACCCCAAAGGGCAAGTGTCTAAAGAATATGATATCTATAATGAAGAACGAGGCGCTTCAAATAGAGGAATATTTATTATGGATATTAACGGGATTATCCAATACATTGAGATATATCCAAGAGCAGAAGATATAAGTATAGATCATTTATTACAAGTAATTAAAAACCTTTCTTAAAAATATACTTAAGTAGTAGGAGAAAAATATTCAAGGTAATTTCAAAGAATCTGACGTTGTGTTATTGACAGATCGTCGTGGTAGACAATACATGATTAAGTTGGAATCCGGGAAAGTATTTAGTTCTCATAACGGTCATTTCAAACATGATAGTTTATTCAATAAACCTGCAGGTTCGTGGGCTAAAACATCTCAAGGTAATTTAATGTTGGCTTTATATCCTACAATGGGGGATTTCACAAAGTTAATGCCTAGAACTGCTACTGTAATCTATCCGAAGGATCTAGGAGCCATACTTGTATCAGGTGACATCTTCCCGGGAGCAAAAGTGCTTGAGGCTGGATGTGGATCTGGCGCTTTAACTATATGCCTCATGAGAGCTGTAGGACAAAAAGGACATGTATACTCCTATGACATTAGAGAAGACATGATAGAAAGAGCCCAGCGAAACGTTAACGAAATGTTACCTAATATGACCAACGCGTCCATTCAGCTTGGTGACGTATCATCTACAATCGACCACAATGATTTAGATAGAATCGTATTAGATTTACCAGAGCCTTGGAAAGTTGTTGGAAACGCATCTAAATCACTAGTATTAGGAGGAATATTCGTAAGTTTTCTACCAACAATACTACAGGTTCATGAGTTAAGTGAGACATTGAAAGTAAATCCAAACTTCACACTTGTAGAGACATCTGAATTAATGGTTAGGTCATGGCAAGTGGCGCAACGTTCAGTAAGGCCAGACCACAGAATGGTCGGACATACTGGATTCATCACTACTGCCAGAAAGTGTGTCTCATTAAAAACCTGATCTCAGAAAGTTTCTGTGAAATCTTCGAATAAATTATCGATTTCAACATATGAGCTTGAATATTGATTAGGTAATATTCCAATATGGTCGTGTTTTTTTAAAGGTGGGTTTTTAGCTAAACCATCTAGTGCATCTCTGGATGTCCATAATTTCTCTAGGATTCGAACGTCTTGATTCTTAGACTGAATCAAAACCTTGAATCCGCCAAGACGATCTGCCCTACACAGCATATCGATCGCATATAAATTTTCCTGCTTCTCCCTATTGCCTAAGTTTAAATTTCTAATCTGATTTTCCATTTCTTTAATACCATTATTTTTCAAAAACTCAGCCTGTTCAATCAATCCTATGTTACACATCCCATTGGCATATCCTGCATCTATTACTCTTGAAAAATCTAATTTTGCTGTTAAATCTTGTTGGCCAACTTTTTGATATGGGCTCAAACCGTAAACATGTTTATAATACGTTTGAAGAGTTCCTTTACTATTAGATTTAGAGTACACATCTTCTTTATACCCTCCATAATCAATAGTAATAACAAAACCTTTACTGAGAATGTCAGTGACTTTTCTCATCCAATCGTCTATGCCAACATTAAATTCACCTTTATGACCTTCTTGAAGAGGATTTTCCAGAGAGGCAAGATATTCATTTATCTGTGGGTTAGAGCATTTTTCAGTAACTTCGATTATATTTTCATTCTCATCTAAAGTGACAAAAACCTCATTAATTGAACCTTCAATAACTCTAAATCTTGCAACCGGAAAAGCATCTAAAAGTTCATTAGAAATTACACATCCAATTATTTGACTCGGAACTTGGTCATCAATATCAGTAGGAAAATATTTCAAGCAAGCTGCAAATTCAGCATTTACTTTTGATGCAAAGTTGGTAATGTCACGAAACAGATTTCCGTTACCACATCCAATCTCAACTACGGCAAACTCTTTTGGTTTACATAGCAAAAGCCACATTTGCATTAACTGAATGGCAATACATGCACCAAATACGGGCGAAACCGACGGGCTTGTGAAGTAATCTTCTTGATATGGTTGCTTTTCATTTACACAATAGTAACCATATTTAGGCAAATACAAAGCAACTTCCATAAATTCTGAGAATGGAATTTTGCCTGTTCTTTTTATTCTAGATCTAATCTCACCGATCACATGGCTTGAATGTTCGCTATTTAAGTTCATAACTTTACTACGTTCATATATCTGTCTTGGCCATATTTAATTAACTTGAAGACAATTAAGAAATATTCAAATCAGATGAAAAACGTACCTACTAACGATCTTGCATCTTAATATATTCTCGATTCTTATCACCAACATATAAAAGCCGAGGGCGTAAGAGTATATTATTTTCTAACTGTTCTAAAACTTGTGCTGTCCATCCAGGTACGCGTCCCATGGCAAATATAGAAATATACAATTGTTCGGGAATAGACAGGATTTGATATATTGCCCCTGACCAAAAATCTACATTCTCGGCTATTCCTTTTTTTGCATATGGTTTCATTGCTTCTGCAACCTCTTCAAGAATCCCAAACCATCTAGGATCGCCTTTACGTGCGCTAAGTTTTCGTGCATCTTCTTTTAAATGTTTAGCTCTCGGGTCTTCAGTCCTATATACCCGGTGACCAAATCCAATTATGACTTTTCTGTCCTTTAACCTGGATTTCACGTAATCTCTGGCATTTTCTTTTGAACCTATCTCCAGAGCCATTTGCATGACGCCTTCTGCAGCTCCTCCATGAGAAGGACCTTTCAAAACCGCTATCCCAGCTGTGATAGCACAATGTATATCAGCTTTAGTTGATGCTGCTATTCGAGCAGCGAAAGATGAGGCATTAATTCCATGTTCTGCATGTAAAACAAAATCTTTATCTAAAAGTGCTGCATCCTCAGGATCAGGCGTTTCCCCAGATAACATGTATAGAAAATTAGCGGCATGGCTCAAATCATCTCTGGGTTCAATTGGAGTTTCGCTTATGCTTAAACGGTAATGAGCTGCCACTATAGTGGGAGCCATAGCAGTAAGCTTAATTCCTTTCTTCAACGTGGATTCAAGCGATACATCTTCTACATCATCCTCTAATATGGAACTGGCGGAAATAGCAGTTCTCAAAGCATCCATAGGGTGTGAATTTTTTACAATATTTAATACTTCTAATATCTCAGTTGGGATTGACCTAGATGACTTAAGCAAATAGTCGAAGCTCGATAACTGATTTGCGTTAGGCAAATCACCGTACAGCAAAAGATATGCGGTTTCTTCAAAGCATGAATTCCGAGCTAAATCATCAATATTAAACCCTCGATACAATAAATGACCCTTTTTGCCATCAATGAAGCTCGAACGTGTCCGATCTATGTAAACGTCTCTAAGGCCCCGCCTTATATCTATTTTTTCTTCTTTGCTCATACCAATATTAAAGTCCTATAGCCATGATTCATATAATGGGAAATAACGGTAACAAACAACTAAATGTTAATCACTTGTAATCCAGTCTATCTATGCCTTCGAGCTTTTGAAAGGGTACCAGTTTAGAAGTGCAGTGTCAATAAATAAATTTCCCATAGATCCCTGTGACACGCGGTAAACAGTATTTTAACAGGGCCAATAATAAAGTTTTTATTTGGGTAACAAATAGTTTTCTTTGACTACACATATAACTAATCCGTACAATATCGATAAATAAACTCAATTATTAAATTATGCCTAAAGAATCCATCGTCCCCGAAGTAGTGATATTACGCCTGCCTTTATATATTAGGGCATTGTCTCAAATGCTCTCAGAAGGGCAAACGGTAATAAGTTCGAACGAGTTAGGAAATAGACTTCAAGTGACTCCAGCTCAAATCAGAAAAGATTTGAGCTATTTTGGCCGTTTTGGAAAACAGGGACGTGGTTACAAAATTGAGTCGCTAATTGAAGAATTAACAAAAATATTAGGCCTTAACCGGCAGTGGGATTCGTGTATTGTAGGCGTTGGTCGTTTAGGTAAAGCTATAATTAACTATCCTGGATTTGTTCCTGAAGGGTTTAAGATAATTGCCGCATTTGATAATGATCCGTCCAAGATTGGGGAAAATGTAAACGAAATAGAAATATTATCAATCAAAAAAATTAAATCAACAGTAGAAAAAAAAAATATTAAAATAGCTATCTTGGCTGTACCAGCATCAATCGCACAAGATGTAATCACAAGTTTAGTTGACACAAAGATAAAAGCTATACTGAACTATGCTCCAATAGCACCTAAGGTCCCAGACACATTGATTTTAAGAAATATAGATCCTGTACTTTCATTACAGTCAATGACGTATTATTTAGACTAACCCCATAAAACGTTAAGACTTATGCTACAGCTGATTGACTGATGACGTATGCGTTATTACTTTACTTTTGTTCTAGAAGCAGAAGATCTTTTTCTTTTCGAAACATATACACGTGCTTGAGATCGCTTCAATGACTGTATTGCCCTTTCTAGATCTAGATCTGAGTCTGATGAATTCACTTTATCCTGCGCACGTTTCAGGGCATCTTGAGCTCTTTCAACGTCAATATCTTCAGCACGCTCAGCTGTGTCTGCCAAAACCGTAACAACATTCTGTAATACCTCAAGAAATCCACCAGATACAGCAATATTCACTTCTTTGTCTTCCTTCAAAATCCTCAATTCGCCCGGTTTCAATGAAGTAAGCAAAGGAGCATGATTAGGTAAAATACCCAACTGCCCTGCTGTTCCAGGTGCAACCACGCTACTAACCTCATCTGAGTAGATTATCTTTTCAGCAGTCACTATTTCTAACCGCATAATAGACAAAATTACTTCCGCCCCGATTTCATCTTCTCGCCATTTTCAACAGCTTCATCAATTGTTCCAACCATATATAGAGCCTGTTCTGGCAAATCATCATGTTTGCCTTCTAGGATTTCTTTGAAACCTCTTACGGTTTCCTTAATTGGAACATACCTACCTTCTTGTCCAGTAAAGGCTTCTGCCACATAAAATGGTTGTGATAAAAATCGCTGGACCTTCCTAGCTCTAGCTACGATCGCCCTATCCTCATCAGATAACTCTTCCATTCCAAGAATAGCAATAATATCCTGTAAATCTCTATATCGTTGCAATACTTCCTGAACATTGCGGGCTACGTCGTAATGTTCCTGTCCAACAATACCAGGTTCCAAAATTCTTGAAAAACTTGTCAAAGGGTCAACAGCTGGATACAAACCTAGCTCCGCAATTGATCTCTCTAATGCCACTACTGCGTCCAGATGACCAAATGTGGTTACGATACCTGGGTCTGTATAGTCATCAGCCGGAACGTATATAGCCTGTAAAGATGTTATAGAACCAGATTTACTAGAAGTGATCCTCTCTTGCAAATCCCCCATTTCTGTAGACAAAGTTGGCTGGTAACCAACAGCTGAAGGCATTCGACCTAGCAATGCAGAAACCTCCATTCCTGCCAATATATATCTGTAAATATTATCAACGAATAATAATACATCTTGGCCTCTCTCCTCCTTGAAATACTCCGCCATGGTAAGTCCGCTTAAAGCGACTCGTGCTCTAATTCCAGGAGGCTCATTCATTTGCCCAAAAACAAGAACAGTATTATCTATCACTCCGGATTCCTGCATTTCACGCCATAGATCATTACCTTCACGAGATCTTTCTCCCACTCCAGCAAATACCGATACGCCTTGGTGTTCAGTACCAATGTTTCTTATTAATTCCTGAATAATGACTGTCTTTCCAACTCCAGCACCGCCAAATGTGCCAATTTTCCCTCCCTTAGTAAATGGTGTTATAAGGTCCATAACTTTAACGCCAGTTTCAAGTACTTCCACCTCGGTGGCTTGATCTTCAAATGGCGGAGTAGGCCTATGTATCGGCCACAATTCACTATCTTTTATCTCTCCTAAACCATCCAGTGTTTCTCCAAGAGTGTTAAATAATCTGCCCAAGGTAGGGTCACCTACAGGTACAGATATAGGGCTGCCAGTGTCAACTACTTCAACACCTCTTATTAAACCTTCAGTAGGACCCATTGCTAAACATCTAACACGATTGTTACCAATATGTTGTTCAACCTCGAGTACTAGGCGTTGATCACCGATTTTTGTTTCAACGGAGTTAAATATTGCTGGCATTTCCTCAGCCGGAAATTCCACATCAACTACGGTTCCAATTACTTGGCTTACCTTTCCACTAGACATCAATTTCTCCTATAAAAAACTTCATTATTTGGTCTATGCTTCTACTGCTGCTACTCCACCCACGATATCCAGCAGTTCACTAGTAATAGATTCTTGCCTTACTTTGTTCATTTCTAACGTTAAGTCAGATTTCATTTCGATTGCATTATCTGTCGCATTTCTCATAGCAACCATACGTGCAGATTGCTCGCTGGCTACAGATTCCAATATTGAATGGTAAATTTCCATCTCAATATAACGAGGCACCAACTCATTTAATACTTCACGAGAGTCAGGTTCGTAAATATAACCAACCCTATCCTTCTGATCTAATACAGCAGGTTGAACAGGTAATATGGTTATTAATTCTGGCTTTTGAACAGTGGTATTTATATATTTTGAATAAACAACGTACACTGCATCTATATTTCCTGCTATATACTCGTCAACCATGACTTTAGCTATCGGTATAACAACATCAGGCGAAGGTCGATCTCCTATTTCAGTAAAAACTGCTTTAAGATTGGATGTTCTTGCAAAAAAATCTCTGGCTTTCTTTCCTACCGTCACTACTTCAGCTTGATGCCCAGAATTTAATATGTGTTGAGCAGCAAAACGGTTAACTCCCGTATTCAAACCTCCGGTAAGACCTCTATCTGGTGTTATAACTATAACCCCTATTTTACTTATGTTTCTAACGGTTAAAAGAGGATGCGGATCGTCTTCAAATTGAGGCTGTGCAGCAAGGTCTGACAGCAAACTAACCATACGTTCAGAGTATGGTCGACTTTGCAAAGCCATCTGTTGAGCACGGCTCATTTTAGATGCAGCAATCATAGACATTGCTTTTGTTATCTTAGCAGTGTTATCAACGCTCTTTATTCTACGTTTTAATTGTTGTGCTGAAGGCAATTTTAACCAACTATAGTCTTTTTAAATTCTTCGAGGGCTTTATTAAGCTTTTTGCTAACATCGTCGCCCAATTCACCAGAATCATTAATCGTATTTATAATATCAGTATGGCTCGATTGCATAAAACTGTTCAATGATCCTTCCGCTTCCTGTATCTTGTCCACTTCCACGCCATCCAAATACCCATTAGACAATGCATACATAACAATTACCTGTTCTGCAGAACTTAAGGGTTTATTTTGATCTTGTTTTAAGATCTCAACTGCTCTTTGTCCTCTGGCAAGTTGCGATCTTGTGGCTTCGTCTAAATCCTCAGTTCCGAACTGAGCAAAGGTAGCTAACTCTCTATATTGAGCCAATTGAATACGTAATCCACCAGCAACAGATTTCATAGCCTTGGTCTGTGCTGCCCCTCCCACACGAGACACTGATAAACCAGCATTTATAGCTGGCCTTATACCGGAGTTAAATAGTTCAGACTCTAAATATATTTGGCCATCAGTAATTGATATAACATTTGTTGGCACATATGCTGACACGTCTCCAGCTGTAGTTTCGATAATCGGCAAAGCAGTTATTGACCCACCTCCACTGGCTTCATCTAATTTTGCGGCTCGTTCCAAAAGACGGCTATGAAGATAGAAAACATCGCCAGGATACGCCTCACGTCCAGGAGGCCGCCTTAATAAAAGAGACATCTGTCTATAAGCCCAAGCATGCTTAGTCAAATCGTCATAAACAATAAGGGCGTCTTTGCCTTGATTCATAAAATGTTCTGCCATAGCACATCCAGCATAAGGTGCAAGGTATTGCAATGCTGCAGGGTCTGCAGCATTTGCAGCGACAACAATTGTATGCTCCATGGCTCCGTGTTTTTCTAACATCGCTACTGTCTGTGCCACTTTGGAAGCTTTTTGTCCAATAGCAACATAAACACAAGTTAAGTCACCGCCCTTCTGGTTAATAATAGTGTCAACTGCAATCATCGACTTTCCAGTCGACCTGTCTCCAATTATTAACTCCCTCTGGCCTCTTCCTATAGGTATCATACCGTCCACAGCTTTAATGCCAGTAGATGCGGGGGTATTTACCGGACTTCTAGAAGCCACATCTGGGGCCACAATTTCTGCAGGCATAGTCTCAGTAGTTCCTGTTGGGCCCTTACCATCAATGGGCTGACCTAGTGAATCCACAACTCGACCAATAAGCTTTTCACCTACCGACACTTCAATTATTTTTCCAGTGCTTCTAACTTCAGAACCCTCTTTTACTGATAGAGGGTCTTCTAAAATAACAGCTCCAACAGAATCTTCTTCCAAATTCATAGCGAGACCAGTTATTCCACCTTCAAACTCAAGAAGCTCTGAATAACTCACTCCAGATAGCCCATGTATACGAGCAACCCCATCTCCAACTTCAATAACAGTACCAACATCGACAAGCGTCAGATCACTACCAAAGTTTTCGATTTGCTTCTTTATTACGGCCGCTATATCCTGTCCCTTACCTGCCATTTTTTTCTCCCAAATTTATCCTGATTTTTTATCTCGCTAAGTCGCTTCTCATTTTGGTAATTTTGTGCCTCAACGAAGCATCTATTAATTTGTCACCAATACGAGCCACCATTCCACCTATTATTGACTCATCTACAATATTAGTAAGAATTAACTCATTACCTATACATCCCTGAAGTGAGTCTTTTATTTCTAATAATTGTTTATCATTCAACGGAATAGCTGAAATAATTTGTCCCCTAGCTACATTGTTTTGAGTATCAATTATTGCCTTGAATTCCTTTATGATAGTTTCAAGGGCCTCAACGCCTTTTCTATTAATTAACAAAGCCATCATGTTTCTAGAAGAGCTACTAACTTTGTCTTTAATTAATATGTCTAGTGATTCCAGCTTCTTTGTAAAAGGCAATCTTGGGGAATTAAAAAACTCCACCACGCCTTCATTACCCAAAAGGTCTTTAATTAAATTCATGTCAGTAATCCAGGAATCTAGCTTCCCTTCCTTAGCAGCAATATCAAACGCTGCTTGCGCAAACCTTTTTGTCACGATAACTGCCATTATTTAACTGTTCCTCAAAATTGACTCGGATTGCATAATTACTTGTCTTTGCCTAAAGCAGAACTTTCTTTCATGACTTTATCTATTAGATCTTTATGTTTGGATTGATCCACAGATTTTTCAACGATTTTCTCTGCTGCATCCACAACGATTGAAGCAAATTCTCTTCTGAGTCCATCTATAGCTGCATCTCTTTCCCTTTGAATATCTGCTTCTGCTCTTTGTTTCTCCGCTTTTATCTCTTCTTTAGCTTTTGCCAATTCTTCTTCTTTAAAACGATCTGCTATATCTTTAGCTCCAGCAATCATCTTTTGGCCTTCAGCACGAGCATCTGAAATTTGTTTTTCCATAGCCTCACGGGACGAATCAGCCTCTTCTCTTGCCTTATCAGCTGATTCTAAACTGTCTTGTATCTTTTTCGCTCTATCTCCCATAGCCTTTGCTATAGGTTTATACAAAACCATCCAAAGGGCCGCAAAAAGTATCGCGAAACTTACTAGCTGGGTTATTAACCCAGGTAGATTTATTCCAAGTGCATCCATAAAATACCTTCTAAATTTAAGCGTGTGGCCGAAAGCGTATCGGCCACTAAGTTGATTAAACGAATTTAATGATGATAGCGACCACCAAAGCATAAATAGCTATTGCTTCGGTAAACGCGATCGCCAAAATCATATTCTGCTGAATCAAACCAGCAGCATCTGGGTTACGCCCTATTGATTGCATTGCGCTTGAAGCTAAAAGACCTATTCCGATGCCAGGACCTAAAGCCCCTACACCCATAGCAATTCCGGCTCCTAAGCTAGCTACATCACCTTCCATGATAATTAACCTCCTAAGGTTTTTAATTTAATCTATCTATACGATTCTAATGATCATCATGTGCCGCCCCAGCAACACTAGCAAAGACTAGCGTCAACATGGAGAACACATATGCTTGTATTAAGCCAACAAATAACTCTAGACCTATAAATGGCATAATACCGATAATCGGTATTAAAAATGCCATGGCAACTAACAAAACTTCACCTGCAAAAATATTACCAAATAATCTAAAAGTGAAACTAATCACCCTTCCAACCTCACTGATTAATTCTAATATACCTACCGCAAACCAAATAGGCCCTTGTTTAAAATTTATGTATTTCTTTGCGTGAGATCTAAACCCTAATGTCCTAAGAGCCCAGAAGTGAACGAAAAACATTGCTACTAAAGCAATGGCGAGAGTCGTGTTAATGTCTGTATTTGCTGATCTCAAGAATGGTATTAAAATACCGGCCTGCTTTCCATCTTCAATAATGTTGTGGTCATGCTCCCATTCTTCAGCGGTGACTGTATCAGAAACTGATCCAAAACCTAGTATGCCTACATCTCCACTACCATTAAAAACATTTAACTTCACTTGAGATAAATCTTTATGCTGTTCTTCAGCATGATGTATTAAATCTTCTGGTGTTTCTATCCATCCAATTGTGCCAAATCCAGGAAGAACTCCAATCCAGTTCGCAACTAAAATAAACAGGAATATAGTCATAACAAGAGGTATGTATTGCGTTGAGCGTTTACCAGAAATACCTTCACCTAATTTTTGAAAATACTCAATTATCACTTCAAAAACGTTTTGAAAACCAGTTGGAACTTCTTTGATTTTTCTTGTGGCTACAAAGCCCAAAACCATTAATATAACAATTGAAGCCCATGTAGTAATCATTGTATTCGTAATATGGAATCCTCCAATATTAGGCTCAGATGATATTGGTTCTGCCGGCAATTGCAATGCAGCGATTGGGGCACCTAAAAATCCCAACCCAAAAGCATCGCCCAAGGCTCCACCAGCCAACCCAATAACAAACAAAGCTCCAAAAACAATGATTGCAAGTAAAAGTTTCGGTTTCTGTAGCAATTTCAAATTATTTATAAACCTTTAATTTAACCTTAACTAAGTACAAACTCTAACTCTTCAAAGTCGCAATTAACATTCTATACATTCCCCAAACTGAAACAGCTAACCCCAGAAGAACTCCTGAGATAGTAAATCCAGGACTCGATCCTATTAAGCTATCCAAATAAACCCCTCCTAAAGCTCCCCCTGCAATTAAAATTGCAACAAACCACCCAATCCCTACAAGCCTAGCAACTAAATAAGTCTTTTTAGAATTTTTCGCCTTATCGAACAAAGGTTTCAACATCCCAATTATTTAGCGGACCTGTGATCCATTTGGCTTCGATTGAAAAGTTTATCACAATCTAAAAACCGTGGTAAAGAGGTTGTTGTCTATACCACTCAGCCCTCATTTACGATTCCTCTCGTTGATCCCCAGAATCCCCCTCGTCAGATTTGGTTGGCCCTAAATCATCCAAATCTAAAGTTGAAACGAATTCAGTAAATGCCGATAAACTTTTAAGCTCTTCCTCGCGTAGAGGTGCTTTTTTATCCGAACTGCTAAACTCTTTGGGTTTACCAGTTTTAGCATCCATATCAACACCTGCTTTATCAAGAACAGATTCATCAGCAAATATCGGTGCAGACGCACGTACAGCTAAAGCTATAGCATCACTAGGACGAGAATCAACTTCCATGGTGTTACCATCTATGGCTAATATTACCTTCGCGTAAAACGTGTCCTGATCTAGTCCTGATACAACTATGCCATTAACTTTAGCTCCAAGTGAATTTATGATAGTACCAAGCAAATCGTGAGTTAAGGGTCGAGATAGAGCCACATCTTGTAACTTTACTGCAATTGCATCAGCTTCAGAGGCACCTATCCATATAGGCAGATATCTATCCGCGTCTTTCACCTTAAGAATAACGACTCGCTGATAATTCATTAAACTAACTCTAATGCTATCAATTAACATTTCGCGCAAAAATTCATTCTCCTTAAGTCAAATATGACTAAAATTTATTCTACTTAGTAACTAATGATTTACTAATCTGTTAGTTACTAATTCTAAAGTTGACTTTTCTACAGTGTCAACGCAAACCCCTTATTACTAAGAAATATCTTATAAAGCCTACCAATTAAAACCATTTTCACAAAGAAATTTGTTTATGTCATCCTTTAGTCTCAGCGCAGCCACATTGGCCGCTCTACCAAAATTGGTCGATGAGCGTGATGCATATATGATTGATCGCGATGAATTGACCATCAACCCTCTTCCTGACTTATCAATACCATGTTCAATTACTGACTTCAGGTCTCCACCCTGTGCGCCTATCCCAGGTGTTAAAATTTGGACATTCGGTCCCATATTACGTAAATCCTGCAACTCACTGGTATAAGAGGCTCCTGCAACTAAACCAACCACTGCTTTAGATTTCCATTTAATGGCGCTCAAAGCAACCTGTTCAAATAACTTGATACGCCTATTGTTTGGGGCTTGCACAGATAAATCTTGGAATTCAACTGCCCCTAAATTTGATGACCTACACCATATATAAACGCACTTTTCTTTATATTCTAAAAACGGCTCTAAAGATTCTATCCCTCCATAGGCATTTACCGTTGTTGCATCAAACCCCCAACGATTGAACATTGCATCTGCATAAGCTTCACTGGTGCTAGCAATGTCTCCCCTCTTCCCGTCTCCTATAATGATCGCATTGGGAGCTCGAACCCGTATATGCTCTATAGTAGCCTCAAGATGTTTTAATCCTTCTATCCCCAAAGCCTCGTAGAATGCAAGATTTGGTTTGTATGCGCAAACATGATCGGCGGTAGAATTTATAATTTCGCAATTAAACTTTGTGATATCAGTAATTGGCATTTTTGAGATGACCGGATCTAAACCCACGCAGATTAAACTGCGAGTTTTTCTCATTGATAGATCTAGTTTAGACAAATAGTTATGCAAATTATCAACCACAAGTAAATTGTTTAATGATTAATACTTTACAACACTTTGAACCAATTATCGTTGCATCTGTTACATTTAGGCATTGAATCAGTTTAGTTCAGCCACACCAACTGAATTGGCTTTGATTATTAAATGTACTTCCGACCCTATTTTTAGATCTAATTCTCTTAACGATCTACGAGTAATCTCAGCTATTAGTATTGTCCCAACATCAACATAAATCACGGCACTTTGAACAGAGTCTGCAATGTCTGTGATAATCCCTTTTAATACATTTCTTGCACTTAAACCTTCAGGAGGGTACTTTGCAATAATTATGTCCGATGCTCTAATCGAGGCAGTAGCCTTTGATCCTATTTTTGCGTGGAATACAGGGACTTCTATTTCCAGATCATTCAACATAACAATGCCTAGTCCTGAAGTTTGACCATTATCTTTAACAATTGATTCAAAAACATTTTCCAACTGCGATAGGTCAATGACGCTTGTTAATCCTCCGCTCGACAAAATTTCCCGCATTGAACCTTCAGCTACCTTCTCCCCCTTGTTAAGAAGAATTATATTTTGCGCAAGGACCAATACTTCAGAAATAGAATGAGAAACTAATATCATGTGCATATTCAGTTCGTTTTGAATTCGAGTCAAATAGCGAATTATTGAACCCCTAACACCAAAATCCAATCCTTGCATCGGTTCATCTAGCATCAATATATTTGGCGAAATAGCTAGGGCTCTAGCTATAGCCACTCTTCTTGCCTCACCTCCGGAAAGCTCCGTAGGCCTCCGGTCTAAAACTTCTGTTAGTCCCATAATCTGTATTAAATCATCAGGCTCAATCTTTCTGTTTTCACGGGGTACAAGCTTGTACCCATAATTGATATTGTCTATCACGGAAAGATGCGGGAAGATCAAGGAATCCTGAAGTACATACCCTATTCTCCTGTTTTCTGGTTTAACATTTATTTTAGATTTAGAGTTAAATAATTCCTCCCCATTTAAACGTATATACCCTCTATCTGGGCTCATTAATCCCGAAATACAATTCAATAAAGATGTCTTTCCGCTTCCTGAGTTACCGAAAATAGCGGTGACTCCTGATTTTAAATCGGCTTCAATTGATAACTTGAAACTTTTGTATTGTTTCTCAAGAGAAAATCCACCAATTACATTATTTTGACTATCTCGACCCATACTTATTCCCTGTCATCCCTATAACTATATTTGTTCATCAACCAGTTATGAATTAGCAAAGTAATCACAGCAAATAAAATGCTTATGCCGATTAATTCGAAAACTTCGTTATCTTTACCGGTCAGTATTCTGCCATAAATTGCTACTGGTAATGTTTCAGTCCTACCTGATATAGATCCGGCAACAACGATAGTAGCTCCGAATTCACTGAAAGCTCTAACAAATCCGATCAACAGACCAGCGAGCATGCCTTTATAGGCCAAAGGAACTGTAATTGTAAAAAATACTCTCCAAGCACCAGCTCCTAATATTTTTGCACTCTGTTCAAGACGAACATCCACATCAGCTATCCCTACCATTATCGACCGAACCATAAGCGGGAACGATACAACCGCTGAAGCAATAGCAGCAGCGAACCATGTAAACACAATGTCCTTACCAAATATGGATTGACTTAATTGGCCCAAAGGACTGGAATTACTCAAAGCAGTAAGCAAAAAGAATCCCACTATCACAGGAGGCAGCGCCAAGGGCAATGAAACGATCAAGTCTACTAAAAAATTTATTGGGGTCTTTCTTTTAACTAATAGCCACCCTAGGCCTACGGCAGGAATAATGTTCATTAGTGTGGCAACTATAGAAACCTGAAATGAAAGTAATATAATTTCTAAATACATAGTAGTTAAATATCACTCATATTAATTTAAAGTCACGAACATACTATGGAAACGAAAATCCATGATCACTAAATATAGTTCTCGCCTTGTCCGTCAACAAAAATTCACAAAAATCCACAGATCCTCCTGGATTTCGGGCTGATTTATTTATAGCAGCCACATATAACACTTGATCATAAGCATCCAAAGGAATTATATCCAAAACTGACAAGCTCTCTGCAAGCATAGCGTCTGTTCGGTACACAATGCCGACTTCGGCGTTACCACGCTCAACATATGTGAGTGCTATCCTAACATTTTCTCCAGTAACTATTTTTGAGGATAATTTCTGGTTTAATTTTAAATTGCTTAGTGCCTGTATTGAATATATTCCAGCAGGAGCAGTGTCTGGGTCAGCTATCGCTATTCTTGAAATTTCTTTTGCAAGTAAGTCTTCCAGTTTTTTTATTCGATCCTGAATATCGCTCGGTGCAACAACAACAAGTTCATTGGTAAGAATATTGTATCGCTGTTGGGTAAGTAAGCCTCTAGTCTCTAGGAACTCAATTGGAGCAACTCCAGCGGACAATATTACATCTGGGTTTGCCCCTAAAGATATTTGTCTTGCAAGTTTTTGAGATCCTCCGAAACTAAAGCTTATTTCAGTTTCATACTCAGCCTCATAAGCTATTGTTATTTCTTTAAGTGAATCACCCAGGCTTGCCGCTGCAAATACTAAAACTGACTCGGAATCTCGATTACTGCAACTAAGGGAGAACAAAATGGATATCAACACAACGATAATTGACAGATTTCGTGAAAATTTCATTACTTGTAAATACTACTTGTTTATTGCGATTATTACTCTATTTTTGTTGGTTGGATATATTGTTAGTAATAGTGCTTCTTGGTATACTCCAAGAACAACTTTTAAGATGGTAGAGAAGTGGGGACAAACCCCGCTTTTTTTGATTAATGGGGCATTTGTATAAAAATGAAAAGTGATTTCTTAATCGCATTGACTCAGCTTGCAGCTGAAAGGAACTTGCCTAGAGACATTGTAATGTCTGCAATAGAAGCTGCCTTAGTATCTGCGTTCCGTAAAGATAGTGTATCAACAGGACAGGAAATCTCAGTCAAACTAGATCCTGGAACTGGAGAGGTCAGCGTATATCTGCTTAAAAAAGTAGTTGATGAAGTCGAAAATGATCTACTTGAAATCAATCTAACTGATGCGAAAAAATATAAAGAAGATGTACAAGTTGGAGACAATGTAGCTTATGAGGAGCTACCAGCTAGTGCAGGTAGAATTGCAGCTCAAACTGCTAAGCAAGTAGTTCTACAGCGATTGAGGGAAGCTGAACGAGAGCTAGTATACGAGGAATATGCTGATAAAGAGGGCCAAGTTTATACTGTTAGCGTGCAACGAATTGAGTCTAAGCACGTAATCTGTGAACTGGGCAGGGCTGAAGCAATTCTACCGTTATCTGAACAAATGCAAACTGAACGATACCGTGTCGGACAAAAAATTAAGGTTCTTTTGAAATCTTTGGAAAGATCAGTTAAAGGTCCAGAGTTAATAATCTCCAGAGCTGATGATGGTTTACTTAGAGGTTTATTTGAAATAGAAGTTCCAGAAATATACAACGGATCTGTTGAAATCAAAGCCATCGCTCGAGAAGCAGGGGCTCGCAGTAAAGTAGCCGTTCATGCAATCCAAGAAGGGGTAGATCCTGTAGGATCTTGTGTGGGGCTAAGGGGCATAAGAATACAGAATATTGTTAATGAATTGCATGGCGAAAAAATTGACGTTGTTCAATGGGACGAAAATCCAATCGTGTTTATCTCCCAAGCTCTTAGTCCATCACAGGTGTTGAGAGTAGATCTTCTCCAGGCCAACCTAACTGCAACTGCAGTGGTGCCAGAAAATACCCTGTCATTAGCAATAGGCAAAGAGGGTCAAAATGCAAGACTGGCTGCTAAATTAACTGGTTGGAAAGTAGATATTAAAAGCGATACTGAAATTGCTAAACTAGAACCTGTTAAACCAGTTAAAGTTAAACCAGTTAAAGTCGATGATGCAGTATCCAAAAAACCAGTAGTCATTCAAAAAGTAACAGAACCTGTAGCAGAAGTGACTGTCGATGAACCAGAGAGCAAAGAAAAAACTCAGGACCAAAAAACTAGCGATGCACTTAAGTCCGTTGATGCTCCAGTCACAAGTGATGCGAAAACAATTACAGGAGATTCTGCTGAGAAACAAGAGGTTCTTGAGGCCGTTGCTGATTTAGATAATGAACCTAAGGCTCAGGAAGTAACGAATGAACAGCTTGAACCTGTAAAATCGGCTGCTGAGTTATCAGAGGAAGTATGGAATATAAGAAAGCCTCCAGCGCCTGTAGATCCAGGTCAAATAAGGTTTGCAGAAGATATTGCAGAGCTTCATAAGAATGGTCCTTCAAAAAGAAAAGGAACAAGGAAGCGTAGGCCTAACACAGGCAGAACTACTCGTAGAAAATAAAATCAAAAAACAAAACTTAATAAAGGTAGCGCGATAGTGGTTAGCGTCAAAAGGCTTCCAAAGCGAACTTGCATAATTTGTAGAGGCAAAAAACCGAAACAAAGTATGATTAGATTAGCCGCTGTAGGTAGCGAAGTTAAGTTGGATTTAAAAACTCGACTTGATGGCAGGGGAGTATATATCTGTATATCTAAGAGTTGTAGGCTGGCACAACTTGAAGTTAGTAAATTATCCTTCAGTCTAAAAACAATAGTAACGAAACAAAGTACTGCTTCTATCACGGAGCAATTAAGGACGTTGATTAACGAATAAAGCCCCCAAATATGGTAAAAAAAACAGTTCAAGAAACTACAGACAGCACTAAGTCCAACGAAAATATTTCCGTTAATCAAGCAGCCTCTGGGGCAGAGCCACCAGCGTTAGAAATTCCTAACGCAATTATAGTTGGAAACCTTGCAGGCATAATGCAAATAGGCCCTATAGATGTAATAAAGCAACTTATGCGCTTAGGGCACATGTATACCATAAACGACGTATTGGATTTTGAGCTGGCTGCTGAAGTGGCAGAATCTTTCGGATTCGATGTGTATGAGCCTGAAGAAATTAAACTTGATGCCACATCAATCGTACCTTCAAATGACTCCCCTGATTCAAAAGATTTAATAATTAGACCTCCAGTAATCACTATATTAGGACACGTTGATCATGGTAAAACCACGATACTAGATGCAATTAGAAACACAAAAGTTGTAGACGCAGAAGCCGGGGGAATTACCCAACATATTGGAGCATACCAAGTTGTCCATAATGACAAACTAATCACATTCATTGATACTCCTGGGCATGAAGCTTTTACAGCAATGAGGGTTCGCGGAGCACAAGTTACTGACATAGCTGTTTTAGTAGTTGCTGCTGACGATGGACTCATGCCTCAAACTCATGAGGCCATTGACCACATAACTGCTGCAGGTGTGCCAATGCTAGTTTGCATAAATAAGATGGATAAACCAGAAGCAGATCCTGAAAAAATAAAAAGACAACTTTCGGAAAGAGATTTACTTGTAGAGGATTGGGGAGGAGACATTATCTGTGTACCTGTCTCAGCCACTAAAAAAGATGGGATCCCTGCCTTACTTGAGAATCTTCAGTTGTTAGCAGAGATGGCTGAATTAAAGGGAAACCCTGATAAATTGGCAACAGGAGTTGTAGTCGAAGCTAGCGTAGATAAACGACGAGGCCCAGTCGCTACTGCCCTCGTACAAACAGGGACGCTAAAAGTAGGTGATTACATAACTATTCGTGATTTACGGGGTAGAGTTAAAGCGCTGCTAAATGATCAAGGAACTAAAATTGATCACGCAGGACCTTCGACTCCAGTCGAAATACTCGGTATATCAGGATTACCCGAAGCGGGAGACATTTTCAATGTATCTCCTGACGAAAAAACTGCAAAACAAATAACACTGGAATACCAACAAACCGTAGCGAATCATACCTCTAAACTAGAAGATGCATACACACGCATAGAATCAGGATTGGCGAAATATATAAACCTGATCATAAAAACTGATGTTCAAGGTAGTGTAGATGCTGTTTTAAGTATGCTAAACAGCTTAAGTAGCGAACAATCAAAAATAAAAATTGTACGAGCATCTGCGGGCGGCATCACTGAAAATGACGTTATGCTAGCCTCAGCCTCAGACTCGGTGATAATTGGATTCAACTCTGAATTACAACCAGGAGCCTCAGTTCTTGCCACTCAAGAGGGAGTAGAAATAAGAACATACAAAATAATCTATGATTTAACTGATGACATAGCTAAAGCTCTACACGGTTTACTTGAACCGGTTTTCAAAGATGTGGTTGAAGGGGAAGCTGCGGTAAGAGAAACATTTGACATTGGTTCAAAAGGCACCATCGCTGGTTTTTATGTCAACAAAGGGAAAATTACTCGCGAAGCTACCCTTCATGTAATACGCAATGGCGAGCTACTACATGAAGGAGCTATTATCAGTCTCAAACATTTTAAAAATGATGCCAGAGAAGTAAGTAATGGAAATGAGGGTGGTGTCTTAATTAATGGCTTTAATGAATTTGAAGAAGGCGATATATTAGAAGCACATCGTTCCGAACAAGTGCCTACATAATAATATCGAATCAGGCCTAATCATATGACATGGCGCATGGACAGAGTGAATTCCGCTCTTCGTCAAGAAATAAGTTCTGTAATTTCAACGGTACTTAAAGATCCCAAGGTAGCTTCGATCGTTAGTGTCATTGACGTTGATACTACTAAGGACCTTAGGTCTGCAAAGGTGTACATAAGTATTTATGGTGACACAGACTCGAAAAGAACCACGATAAAGGTATTAAATAATGCTTCAGGCTTCATTTCAAAAAGTATTTCAAAAAACTTAAAGATTAGATCCACCCCTACATTAAAGTTTCGTATCGATAATTCAATTTCAGATGGCTCTTTATTGACACAGAAAATTAATCAAATCGTGACAGGGAATGATTACGAGAAAAATCGAACTTAATCAAACACATGTAAATGGCGTTCTGCCTATAGATAAGCCTCATGGTCTCACTTCAATGGAAGTTGTACGTCAGATCAAAAAAGCTGTTTCTCAAAAAAAAGTCGGTCACGCTGGCACATTAGATCCTTTTGCGACAGGAGTACTTCCAATACATATTGGACAAGCTACTCGATTAACTGAATTTTTGATGGACTCACAGAAAGAGTACTCAGGATTGGTTGAGCTTGGAGTCGAAACAAACACATACGATAGTTTTGGTGAGATCACATTAATTAAATCCACAAAATCCATTACTTATAAAGATGTTCAGTTGGCTTTAGATAATTTCTCAGGACGGATCAAACAAACTCCTCCAATATATAGCGCTCTCAAAAGAAATGGTAGGCGACTGTATGAAATGGCTCGACTAGGCGAAGACGTAATTGTAGAACCACGTTTTGTCGACGTTTTCGAAATAAAATTAGAATCATATGAAGAGCCGTTTGCTACTGTCTTCGTTAAATGTGGCAAGGGCTTTTACATGAGGTCTCTAGCACATGATATAGGTCAGATTTTAGGCGTAGGAGGACACTTAAAAGATCTAAGACGAACTCGAACCGGTCCATTCTCTATAAAAGACTGCTATCCCCTGGAGGATGCTTGCAATATATTAAACAATGGTGATTATAAGAAAATTGTTCGCTCCCCTGACTCGATTTTAAAACATTTAAAAAAAGTAGTAATCGATAAAAATGCTGTGAAATTGGTTCGGACTGGACAATCGCTCTCAACGGAACTCAACTTCCCAGTGGTTGTTAATAATGAGTTAATTAGAGCCTACTCACCAGAGGGAAAGTTCATTGCGCTACTTAAGTACGAAGACTTGATGGGTCGATGGTTTCCCAAAAAAGTATTTGACCTAGCATAAATTAACTACATATATCTAATGAATCAGATTTATATTTGTCGATTAGCTAAGATTTAGTCTTGGTTTAGCTTGACCGAGTGCTATCCAGAATTCTAAAATTAAGGTTTGAATAGATTTAGGTAAACACTAAAGATGAAGAATCAATTTTACATTTTCTGGAGCAATCACGTTGTCTGACTATGCCATAGTAAAAACCGGCGGTAAGCAATATAGAGTAAGTCCTGGTGACTTAATTAGAGTGGAAACTTTACCTGGAGACGAAGGTGATCTAGTCGTCTTAGATGAAGTTTTGATGAAGTTTATGAATGGAATAGCTACATTTGGTGAACCAGTAATCGACAACAGTAAAGTAACCGCCACGATTGTCGAGAGCGGAAGAGATAAAAAAGTAATAATTTTCAAATATAAGGCTAAAACCAGGTACCGCAGGAAAAACGGTCATCGGCAACCTTATACTGATTTAAAAATAACTGAAATTTCATAAAATAATATTAATAAGTAAATGAATTAGGAGTGCTACTATGGCACATAAAAAAGGCGGGGGCAGTACCCGTAACGGACGAGATAGCGCAGGTAAAAGACTAGGCATTAAACTATACGACAATCAGTTTGCTACAGCAGGCTCCATAATTGTTCGTCAGCGCGGAACTAAAATTAGACCTGGCACCAATGTTGGTCTTGGAAGAGACCACACATTATACGCACTAATCGATGGTAGCATTAAATTTGAACATGCAACTAAAGATAGAAAACGCGTGAGTGTTTACGCCTAAGCGATAGATATACAATCTAAAAAATATCAATGAAACAAAATTATGAGTGACCAATTATGAAACAAGGAATACACCCTGAGTATTATAGTAATGCAAAAGTAGTCTGCTCATGTGGTGAAGTGTTTACTACAGGGTCAACAAAATCTGAACTAAAAGTGGAGTTATGCAATAAATGTCACCCGTTTTATACTGGTGAGCAGCGTATTGTTGACACGGAAGGCCGTGTCGAACGCATGAAGCGAAGATACAGCCTTAGTTAGATTTTTGGCGAACTTTAGTCTCTATTACAAAGTGCCTAAACCCTATCTCCACTAGCCCAACAACATTATGGATCAAAAAATAATTTATGGCGGCCAAGCAGTAATAGAGGGAGTTATGATCCGGGGCATGCATATAGTCTCGGTCGCAGTTAGAAACCCTAAAGGGACAATATCCACTCACACTGTTCCTATAAATTCTTGGTTTAATAGTTTCATTAGAAAAATACCATTTATAAGAGGTATTGCAGTGATGGCTGAAACGCTTGCAATCGGAATGCGCGCCCTAACATACTCTGCAAATATTGCTGCTGGTGAAGATGAAGAGTTTGGCAAAGGGTCGATAGCTGTGATGATGATTCTTTCACTAGCTTTCGCGATCGGATTTTTCTTCTTACTACCTCTTTTTGCCAGCAAAGGTTTTGAAAGCCTAGTTGACTCCGCTATATTGGCCAATATAGTAGAGGGTGTAATCCGACTAGTCCTTTTCCTATTGTATGTATTAGTAATTGGTCGAGCTGAAGAAATACGTAGAGTATTCATGTATCATGGCGCTGAACACATGGCTGTTCACGCTTATGAGCATGGCGAAAAACTAACTACAGCCTCAGTATCCAAATACCCCACCGCACATCCTCGTTGTGGAACTGCATTTCTATTAGTAGTCATGTTGGTAGCAATAATAGTGTTCACTTTTATCCCCAGGGATCCATTATGGTGGCTTATAACATCACGAATTGTTCTAATACCTGTTATAGCAGCAGCAAGTTATGAAGTTATTAGACTAAGTGGAATTCATTCAACCAACCCATTACTAAAAGTAATTGCTGTACCGGGTTTATTACTTCAACGTCTTACTACAAGAGAGCCTGACGCAGATCAAATAGAAGTAGCTATAGTCGCTATGCAAGAAGCTATTAGCCACGACGAGATGCGAGCGTATCCCAGACAGAATTCAAGTTGATTCCTGAAGCGGCTATCAAAACTAACGTGTGATACAAAAGGTCAGAAACCTCTTCTGGCAATCTGTCATACTTCCCAACAGCAGCAGCTATTGCAGTTTCGCCTGCTTCTTCAACAACTTTTTGACCAATCCGCTCTACGCCTTGATTAAATAAATCAACTGTATAACTATTAACACTCTTTGATTCTTTTCTAGACTGAATCACTGAATACAGCTCTTGTAAGATGCCTGGACCTATATGCTCTCTTTCTATTTCAGGCACATTGCTAATAGATTCAGAGTGGAAGCAACTTTGCTCTCCTTTATGACATACAGGGCCACTGGGTTCTCCCCTAATCAATAAAACATCTGCGTCACAATCAGTGACAATGCTAATTACCTTGATAGAGTTGCCCGATGTTTCTCCTTTTTTCCATAGCTCATTGCGACTCCTACTATAAAACCACACTTCACGAGACTCGAGTGTTCGTTCAAGAGATTCTGGAGTCATCCATCCCAGCATTAAAACATCTCCTGTTTTATGATCTTGTAATATCGCCGGCATCATTCCATTTTGATTCAGTTTTATCATGATATTAATCCTTAATTACTCAGCAGGAAGATTTTAAAAATCTGTTAAAGCCTTATTGGTATCCCTCTACTATTCATATGTTGTTTTGCTTGTCTAATGCTGTAGGTTCCGAAATGAAATATGCTTGCCGCAAGGACAGCATCAGCCTTGCCATCGACAATTGCCTCACAAAGATGATCAAGCGTTCCTGCTCCACCGCTAGCAATCACTGGCACCGAAACCAGTTTAGATATTTCAGATAACAACTGAATGTCATATCCACTCTGCATACCATCTGAATCCATTGAAGTTACGAGTAATTCTCCAGCCCCTAGCTCAGTTACAAATTGTATCCATTTAAGCGCATCTATGCCGGTTCTCTTTCGCCCCCCATAAATGAAAACTTCCCACTCAGTAGATTTTTCAATTGCTAGATCAGGATTGATAAGGGAACTCGAGTCGTTTTGTGAATTAACATGTTTCTCTCTGTCAATACGTCGGGCATCAACAGCCACAACAATACATTGATTTCCGAAATGGTCAGCGGATTTTTTTATTAAATTGGGGTCAGACACAGCTGCCGTATTAAGAGATACTTTATCGGCACCAGATTCAAGCATGACTCGAACGTCACTTACAGATCTAATGCCTCCACCAACTGTTAATGGAATAAATACTTGTTGAGAAACACTTTCAACCACATTAATCATTGTGTTTCTCTCATCAGAGCTTGCGGTAATATCTAAGAACACTAATTCATCAGCGCCTTCTTGGTTATAGAAAAAAGCCAACTCGACTGGGTCACCAGCATCTTTCAGATTTACAAAGTTGACTCCCTTTACAACTTTACCTTGATCTACATCTAAACATGGAATTATTCTCTTAGTTAACATTTACGGAATCCAAAGCAGTTTTCTTCTAGAAAACTTTTGTTCAACTCGAAAAAACTAACATATAATGGAATTCACTTACATGATACCGCCCAGTAAACTTAAACCCAGTCTTCAGGGCCATGGACTTGAATTGACCTTCATCAGTAAAATCTGTTTGTTTTGGTCCACCATCCAATCCATGATTTTTCCACTCAATGATTGCCATCCAACCTCCATTCCTTACGGCAGCTTTCGTATCTTTTAATACTTTTTCAGGTTTGCCGGTATCGCTCAGCAGTAAGGATAAAAGTGCGCCATCAACAGAATCTTTATTCAATGCAACTTTGGCTTCAGTAGATTGTATCGTGGTAATGTTACTCAGGTTCAACTTATTTGCTGCTTCATCTACTACTTGCAACATTTGTTTATAAATATCTAGTGCTAAAACTTGTCCATCAAATAAAAATTTAGCCAAAGGAATCGAAAAATATCCTGGCCCACTACCAATATCTGCAACTTCTTGATAAACCATTAACGGTAAAAATGACATTACGCGATGTGTATCTAAAGTTTTGACTCTTTCTGGGGACAATAAATATTCTTTTTGTTTTACATTGTATTTTCGTGGCACAATTATACCTACCAGTTATTTTAATTCCATAGCTTTTAAAGCATCGGATAAGTCGACATCTCCAGTATACAGGGCACGGCCTATAACCGCTGCTTCAATACCATAGTCGGACAAACGAATTAATTGATCTACTTTAGAAATTCCACCAGCAGCTATAATTTTTAATTCATATAAAGACACTAGGGTTTCTATCGCATGATAATTTGGTTCCGTTAACGTTCCATCCCTATTTGTATCCGTGTACATAATGCGTTTAACCCCTATAGATTCAAGTTCAGCAATTAAATCTAAACTACTCATACCGCTTGATTTAGTCCACCCATCAACAACAACTTCCCCATCTCTAACATCAACGCTTACTAAAAACCTTTCAGTGTCAATATTGTGACACAATTTTTTTATGAGGTCCTTGTTAGTAGCAGCAGTACCAATCATGACCCTATCGACTCCTTGTTCAATTGCTTGCGTGACACTATCAATACTTCTTATACCACCTCCTAATTGAATTGGAACAGAAATATTCGCTATGATGTTTTGCACAGATTCAACTTCGATTCTTCTTCCCAGCCTTGCACCTTCAAGATCTACTATATGTATTCTGTTTGCACCTTTTGAAGCCCAATCTAAACCGACTTGCACTGGGTCATCTGAGTATGTAGTCTTTTTTTTATAATCACCTTTTAACAACCTCACACAACTTCCATTAATGATATCGATAGCAGGTATAATTTCCACTAGACATTCACCTTTACAAATTGTAAGAAGTTTCTATAAAACTCTAAACCTATAGAGCCGCTTTTTTCAGGATGAAACTGGACAGCTACCAAATTCCCATATGAGATCGCGCTTGCAAACTTGTTGCCATAATCAGTTGTGGCCAAAACTAAGTTTTTATCTAACGGATCAGCATAATAACTATGTACAAAATAAAAGTAAGGTTCGATAGGTAAATTATTAAATACCTGGTGTTTCCTGGTGGGCAAAACTTGATTCCACCCCATATGAGGAACCTTCATTTTGCCAGAAAATTTCTTGACACTACCATCAAATAAGCCAAAGCATGGCTCAATTCCTTCTTCTGAGCTCTGCATTAAAAGTTGAAGTCCCATGCATATCCCAAGAAAAGGGCGGTCGTTCTTGACAAAATCTACGATCGGCTGAACCAATGAAGCTTTATCTAATGCCTGCATTGCTGAATCATTTGAACCTTGGCCAGGAAAAATCAATGCATCTACCTTATCTAACTCTTCGGATTTAGAAGAAACGATGACGTCAGCCCCTAAGTGAGTAAATGCTTTTTCCACGCTTCTAAGATTACTTGCTGCGTAATCTATTATGCCTAATTTAATATTTTTACGAGACAAAGCTGCCACTAACCTCCCGTCGTCAATTCAAACGGTAATTCTTTGTCCTCATATCTAGCAATCACAAATAAAAGATCTGACAATCTATTCATATAACGCAAAACTTCAAGGTTGGGTAAGCGGTTTTGATTTTTCAATTCTACAACAAGTCTCTCTGCTCTACGGCAAATTGAACGGGAAATGTCGATTACTGCAGATGCCCGAGAAGCTCCAGGCACTATAAACGCGGAGGGCAATTCTACTTCTGCCTTAAATGTATCAATAATTTGTTCCAAGGCTTCCACCCAATCTCCACTAATCAATCCTAGGTTTTTTTCTAAATGACTATAGTTTTCAGGCAAAGTTGCTAATTCAGAAGCGATTTGGAACAGTTGCTTCTGTAACTTCATCAATGTTTCCTTGACTTTATCTGATTGTGATATAGGTCGAGCGAAGCCCATCGTGGAAACCAGTTCATCAACCGTTCCATAAGTTTCAGTTAATAGATCAGATTTAGATATACGTCCACCATAAAGTAAACCTGTATCTCCATCATCGCCGGACCTTGTATAAACGCGTGGCATTTCACCTTGACTGCAAAAGAGGTTAAAAATAATCAATAAATTCAATCGCTCTACCTGATAATTATAACAATTCTTTTAACTTATTATGGTAAATTAAAGCCCATTATCCGTTTTAGGTTCAGTAAGTAACCTGAAAATCATCTTAGTATAAAATTAATGAGGTACGTATAAATACTTACCATAAACAACTTTATTGTTTTACAATCTTACAAAAATATAAACAAGGCAGACAAAGCAAAATATGAGCAATGAATATAAATTTACCGGATCTGAATCTAATGAGATAAAACAATCTCCTTGGGCCTGGATCTGGGGTGGCGCCCCTTGGATCGTACTGGCAATATGGTTTCAGTTTGGACCATCCGGAAGTACGAACATGACAATTTTTGCTGTGGTACTTGGGGTAGCTGTTACAGCACCCAGATACATCTCATGGAGAAAAACCTTATATGTAATCAATGAGAGTTCCGTTACATATCATAAAGGGGGCTTAGGTCAAACCCAAACAGTAGAATTACCTGCATCACAATTTCAAAGAATTACAGATGTCCCTGGTATGTTTGGAAAATTCTTGGGTTACACAACGGTGTCAATACGATTAAAAGGCGAGACCAACTATATCCGCTTTTCTCATATTCCCGTTGCGGCGGATATGACCCAAAAACTAACTAAATTGCGCGACAGGTATTCTGATTACAACGAAGCACAAGAAATGGAGGAACTAGCAATAATTGCTGCACGCCAACGTGGTGATTACAAAGAAGATTCCAGATCTAACCCTATCACTGGCACCTTTGACAACCCTGACACAATAGAACCAGTATTTACGGATATATCCGACACGATTTCCTGTGCTAATTGTGATAGTGAAGTTCAATCAGATGCCCGATTTTGTGCTTATTGTGGTTCTCCCATAACTAATGAAGAATCATCAGAAATCACAGAATCGAACCCGAGTGATGATAAATAAACTTTGAAACCTGGATGGGTACTTCCACGAAATGTTTAGCTATGTACTGATTTCATTGAAGTTAGATGCCCGGTTAATCACTACATCAAACAACAAGTACTCAATTGCTCAAATAAAAAATAACTGGAGTACGCTGAATTGAATCAAGAATATACCCTTATAAAAGCCTCGAGGCTTATTGATGTAAAAAACTCTAAAGTAATAAACGATGCAGCCGTTCTATTGAAAGAAACAAAAATAGTATCGGCGGGCCCCGCAGCTTCCTTAAAGATTCCAACCACAGCTAACCTCAAAACTCTTGAATATCCGAACAAAACTATAATGCCTGGACTAATTGATTGCCATGTGCATTTAATAAGCTTAGGTGATGGTAGAGCTGGGGATGACTTGAATTTACTTCCAGATGAGATTTTAACTTTGCAAGCTGCCAAAAACGCAAAGCTGCATTTACAATCAGGGGTTACAACTATCCGTGACTGTGGCGCAAAAAATCAAACCACGTTTATGTTACGAAAATCTGCTGAAATGGGAATTACGGAAACACCTAGATTGATTCTAGCAGGAAGGCCAATAGCTATAATAGGAGGCCATTTAAGCTATTTTGGATCTCCTGCGACCGGCGCAACTGATTGTCGTGCAGCTGTTCGACAACTCATGAAGGATGGTGCTGATTTTATAAAAGTTACGGCTACCGGTGGAAGCACAAGAACGTCGTTTAGGCATCATGCATCTTTCACTAAAGAGGAGCTTACTGCTATAACGGATGAGACTCATAAATTTGACAAACATGTAGTCGCTCATTGCGCATCATCCGAAGGAATAGAAAATGCTTTAGATGCAAAAGTCGATACGATAGTTCACTGTATGCACATTGAGAGAGATGGAACATTTAAGTACAACAAAGAATTAACAAAGAGAATAGTGGATCAAGGCATATATGTTAATCCTACACTCCATGCTATAAGACATCAGGTATGGCACCTGGAGAACCTGAAAAAAACTAAGGGCTTAAGTGAGCAAGAGGAAGTAGACTATAAAAGTCTTAGGGATGTATATGAAAACCATGCCGAACTTGTGTCAAGAATGAAGGATGAAGGAGTTACTCTAGTCGCAGGATCAGATTCAGCATGGCTGAATTACAAAATGGGAGAATTTCCTCATGAACTTGAAGCTATGAAGTCAATTGGCATGGCTGAAATTGATGTAATTCGCTCAGCCACAATACAATCAGCTGAATCTTGTGCAATTGACGATCAAACAGGATCCATAGAGAAAAACAAATCTGCTGACATAATCATAGTAAATGGAAATCCTGTCGAAGATATATCAAACCTATGGAATATAGAAGAGGTATTCAAAAATGGTGCGACTGTTACTAAAGAACAGTAAATTCCAAATGACAGCATTGCTAACCTCTATTGTTGTATCAACGATTATTGGAGCATCATGTTCTGAACAAGTCATTGATAGCAAGGCAGAATCAATATCTGAAACCAACAACGTTATTAATGAATCCAATGAGCCAAACCGAGAATCTAATACTCAATTTATTATCGGATCTGATTTAGGAGCACATAGAGAACGATTCTCTGTCATCACGCTTAATGATGGCCGAATTATGGCAATCGGGGGTAAAGCAATCGGGCTACGAAACGTCGAGATGGGAAACTTTGAAGACTCCACAGAGCTTCTTGATATAGCTACAATGACTTGGAAGCTAACCGGGAAAATGAATGAGAAAAGAAAGTCTCCAGGCGTAGCCCAGTTAAATGATCAAACCGTGATTACAGCAGGTGGTACAGGTGCTGCTAAAGTGCCATTAAACTCTGTCGAAATATGGAACCCTAACACAGAGGAATGGCAGCACACTACACCAATGAACACCGCGCGAGATTCTATGGGTTATGTTTTACTACCTGATGGTAGGTTTATGGTTACAGGCGGTAAAAGCATCGATAAAAAAGGTGTTTTAATATCTTATATTAAAGAGTGCGAAATATACGATCCTGAAACTGAACAATGGATAGAAATAGCTCCTATGCATGAAGAGCGAGTAAATCATACAGCCACACTATTAAATGATGGCAATATATTAGTTGTTGGAGGAGGAAAGGAAGATGGGCCTTATTCAAAAACTGTTGAGCTCTATGATATAAGGCGAGATATTTGGATATTATTAGAACCGATGTCAGTTGGTAGAGCTATGCATACTGCAACTAAGCTGCTTGATGGAAGAGTCTTAATAGTTGGAGGTCGCGGCAAAAAGACTTCAACCGAAATATACGACCCTAGAAATAAAAAATGGTCAAGTTCAGGGGATACAGAGTATCCAAGAGCAGAACACAGCGCCATCAGACTTCCCGATGGGAGTATCTTAATCACTGGGGGTATTGGGCAACTAACACAGGTTGAACTTTACAGTTCAAGGGTAAACAGTTGGTCAACAATCAGTCAGCTATCCACGGGACGCTATCGACACAATTCGATCGTTTTGGATGATGGGACTGCTATTGTTATTGGCGGAATCAGTAAAGACGGCATATTAGCCTCAACTGAAACTCTTAATTTTAGTGGAGAAATTATTAAATTACCTGATATTTCATATGACAGTGATTTATATGGCTTTAATGAGTACGAAGGTTATGCAGCTGGCAATGAAGCACTAAATTCAAAAGAAAGTGAAGCTGTGATTGCGACCGCCACACCTGCTGTCACTACGGCTTCATTGAACCTGTCCGAACCAGTGGATCAGGTGCCAGGTGTTGGTACAACCAATGTACAACTAGCAGTACCAGTAAGGCTTACGCAAGGCAAAGAAATAGTTGCTCCAGACAGTCTTCAAAGAGGGATTGCAGTAGAATTTATGTATATTATAGAAGATACAAGGTGCTCAGATTGTGGCGATCAGGGTCAAGCGGTGATACGAATAAATCTGCGAGTACCAAGCGGGCCTCTAGGAGAATCAGACATGATATTGACCGGAGACCCATCTACTCCTTATGTTAAGAAGTTTGGTCGATATTCTGTTGTGTTTGTCAGTTTAGAACCAGGTCCAGGAACTACTATCAAAGAAAATCCTGAACAGGCAATTGCAACACTCGCAGTAATTCAGTAGTTTAAAGATTCAAGGTAATGGCTTACTGTACCGGGGCCGTACCACAAAAAATGTCATAATCAATTAACTCAGTAACTGTAGGATTATCACCACATAATGGGCAATTGGGATCTCGACGAATTTTTACTGTCCTGAAGTCCATATCCATAGCGTCAATCAATAAAAGTTTTCCAGACAAAGATTGCCCTATACCTATTATTATTTTGATCGCTTCTGTTGCTTGTATAGTTCCGACCATACCTGGCAAGACGCCAAGCACTCCTGCCTCTGCACAACTAGGAACTTCACCTGGAGGTGGTGGTTCAGGGAAAAGGCATCTATAGCAACCTTTACCTGGAATAAATACAGTAGCTTGGCCGTCAAAAAGGAGAATGCTTCCATCAACTAATGGTTTACCAGAAAGATACGCTGCATCGTTTACTAAGTATCGAGTGGCAAAGTTATCAACCCCATTAATAATGACGTCATATTGAGACATGATTTCCATAGCATTGTCCGACATTAGAGGAACCTCATGAAGTATTACATTAACGTCTTTATTGTAGGCTTCTAATGTGTCTTTAGCTGACTGAACTTTTGGTCTACCAATATCTGAGTCCGTATGTAGAATTTGTCTCTGAAGATTACTAACGTCCACATCATCAAAATCAACAATTCCTATTGTTCCTACGCCTGCAAGAGTCAAATATAGTGCCACTGGTGACCCAAGACCCCCAGCTCCTACAATTAACACTTTAGCTTCAAGCAATTTTCGTTGTCCTGAAGACCCAACCTGAGGCATTATTATATGCCTACTATATCTTTTAACCTGATATGGAGTTAATGCCTTATTTTGACCATCAATCCGGTCTATAACTGTCATTTATGCTATCTCCTAATAAGTTTAGATATGTAATTTCTACTGTAAACGTTAATTGGTATATCTTATTTTGTCATAAAACTAACTCAAATAACTATACTAAGCTCATTGTTATAGTATTTAGGTTTAAGTAATTCACCATATAAAATGATATTGCAGTAAATTAAACAAAAGTGAAGATGAGTCTTATAATAATTAAATCATGTTACTGACTATAGATGTAGGAAATACAAATATTACCCTCGGTGTTTTTAAGGGAACTAAACTAATTGCCAGTGGAAGAATTGCATCTGATCCCTACCGAATGGCAGATGAGTACGGGTTAATACTCAGCAATCTTTTACCAGCCAAAGGCGTTAATACTAATCAAATAACTGGGGTGTCAATGTGTAGTGTGGTACCCCAAATGACCGCCACGTTTGTTGAACTCTGTGAAAAATACCTTGGCCAGACGCCGTTAATAGTTGGGGCTGGAGTTAAAACTGGTGTACGCGTTCTGTATGACACTCCAAAAGATGTTGGTTCAGACAGAATAGTGGATGCGGTGGCTGCATTTAAAACGTATGGAGGACCTTGCATAGTAGTGGATTTTGGGACTGCGACTGTTTTTGATGCGATTTCCGAAAAAGGCGATTACCTAGGCGGAGCAATAGCCCCAGGACTTGATGTGTCGGCCGAATCGCTATATAGAGCTACCTCCCAACTTCGTCGAGTTGAGCTAGACCACCCAACAGAGGCTATAGGGAAAAACACCATCCACTCCCTTCAATCAGGATTAGTTCTAGGTTATTACGATATGGTGAAGGGTATGGTATCCAGATTTAAAGATGAATTAGGTAAGGAGAGTAAGGTGATAGCCACTGGGGGACATGCAAACCTATTTGATATAGAAAACAGTGTGTTTGATATCATTGATCTTAATTTAACTCTAACTGGACTTCGAATTACACACGAACTTAATCAATAGTAAAATTTTGTTTAATCTATAAAAATCTGTTATAAAAATAATAGGCCTTTACCTAGTAAAAAAGGAAGGGACCAAAAAATGAAAAACCCTCTAAAAAACTGTTCCATCGGACTCGGTGTAACCGGAAGTATTGCATCTTATAAAGCATTAGACCTAGCAAGTAAGCTAGTGCAGCAAGGTGCCTCAGTACATACATTAATGACCGGTGGTGCTACAAAAATAGTTACTCCTCTGGCTTTTACTGCTATTACCCACAACTCTGTCGGTGTAGATCTATATAATCCATGTTCAGATATAGGAATGGATCATGTGTCAGTAGCGAAAACCATAAAATTATTGATCATCGCTCCAGCAACAGCGAACACCTTGGCAAAAATGGCATATGGGATTTCTGACAACACAGTAACCACAACATATTTGGCTACTGAGGCGCCAGTGATTGTTGTTCCAGCTATGGATGGAAATATGTACTCCAACACTGCCACCCAAACCAACATAAATATATTAAAAGATAGGGGAACTTATGTAATTGGTCCATATGAAGGTCACCTTGCATCAGGACAAAAAGGTATTGGAAGAATGGCCGACACTGATGAGATTTTACAGTGGGCTAAGTTAATCATTGGGCAAAAGGGAGACATGATAAATCTCAAAGTTGTAGTTACAGCTGGAGGAACAAAAGAACCTTTAGATCCTATTAGAGTAATAACAAACCGCTCCTCTGGCAAAATGGGTACTGCGATCGCAGAGGCAGCAAGAGACAGAGGGGCTTCCGTCACACTTATAACAAGCTCACCTGAAGCACCAAACATAATAGGCGTTGATACCGTGATAGCAGAAACAGCAGATGAAATGGCAACCCAAACTAAGCTCCATATTAAAAAAGCAGACGCACTAATTATGGCTGCCGCAATCTCAGACTGGAAACCAACCGTTGCCTCTTTAGAAAAAATCAAAAAGGTCGGAGCTAATAACTTAAAACTCGAATTAACGAAAACTGAAGATGTAATTGCTTCAATAAACAGTAGCGAATTGATTAAGGTAGGATTTGCTGCAGAGACAGAAAACTTAGTACAGAACGCCAAAATAAAACTAAATAGGAAAAACCTGGACCTTGTAGTAGCCAATCAAATAAACCAAGAATACCCAGTATTTGGTGCTGACACGAATAAGGTTGTATTTATTGATAAAAATGGTGAAGAAGATTTACCAGAAATGGCTAAATATGATCTTGGTCATCTAATAATTGATCGCCTAAAGACTATGGTGAACAAAAAAAAATTAACTCGTTAATTTATCCAACATGGAAATTGGAGATGCTGTCAGCAAACCAGCATCTACCGGCAATGTGACCCCACTGACCCATCTAGCTTCGTCTGATGACAGAAATAAAGCTGCCCATGCAATATCCCATGCTGTACCTTCTGTTTGTAATGGAGCTGCTTTTCTCCTTAAATCTCGCAATTTTTGATCAACCCTATCCTCAACCATAGAAGTGTATACGTGTCCGGGAGCAATGCAATTAACCCTGATACCATCAGGGCCATGATCATGGCACATCTGTTGAGTTAAGGCAATTACACCTGCCTTTGATAGTGCATATGGTATGGAAGGGCCGAAACCTCCAGATCTCATAGCCACAAAAGAGGACATGTTAAGGATAGAACCTGCTCCATTTTCGAGCATAGCAGGTATTGCATACCTTGACATTGAAACCATACTGTTTAAATTCACATCGAGTATGTTTTTATATTCATTTTCATCTAAATCAACAACCGACCCTAACCCTCTAACCCCAACATTATTAATAAGCACATCTAAACTTCCATAATTATTGATCGCGCAGTCGATCACATTTTTACATTCATCTGAATTCGTTATGTCGGCCAAGTAGAAAGATGCTATACCATCGTTATTTAATATCTGATTAACCGTACGTTCGCCTCTTTCCTTATCTAAATCCACCACCAGAACTTTGGCTCCCTGACTAGCAAATAAAATAGCAGTTGCCTGACCTATGCCATAACCAGTTTCTCTTGAGCCAGATCCGGTTACAATCACATTTTTCCCGATCAGCCTGTTTCCTTTTAAATTTACCAAATTGTCATACATTTAATAAACCTCAAAATAGACGTGCCTGAAGATGTTCGCTCATGTTACTTTTTTCCACTTAACTATCATATGCGCATCATGATAACCACTACCAATAATACGTTTTTGATATTCAATTTTAATGGAACCCTGGCGTTCCAAATTTTTCAATGCGCTTAGATATCCATCAAGGTAATTTCTTTTCTTACTATATGAATAAGCTAATTCATCAAACTCATTAGTCATGTCATATAGTTCAAGGAAGGGTTCAATATGTAGAAAATGTTGCGTTTCTTGGTTCAAAAAATAATCTAATAATGCAGTAAATTCTATTCCTATTTGCTCCATCGATCCAAAAGTAAATACCAAACTATTATTTTGCAATTTATAATTTGCATCGGGTTTAAAAAAATCAAAGAGCCTGGCACTGAAATTATGGTTAGAGATATTAAGAGCGGATTTTTGTTTTTCAATTGAATGTGCTATTTCTATAGTCGGCTCCACCCAATCACTTACATAAAAGTTTTTCTCCTCAAGTTCGTATGCCAAAGCCAGGACGTTATGGCATGGACCAGCACCAAATTCATATATATTCTTGTGTTCTCTTAAAAAATAGTGAGCTATAATTTTTCGAAGTATAGTCAAGAATTTAGCTTCAAAAAAATCGTCTTCCGGGAGTATAAATTCACCCATATACCGCATCACTGTTTTACCCTGGCGGTAATAATATGGAAGTAGACTTGCATGATTGATACCATCAACCCTTGATTCATCGAGGTTTTGTTGCCAGCCCTCTAGCCAAGCATTTTTTCGCTTAACGCCAGATTGCACCAATTTCGTTTTAAAAAACTTACGATATGATTCTAAATGCGACTTTCTCTCATTGTCAGTAAGTATCCGGTAGCGCAAATTTAAATTGTATACATGTTGTTTAATAAAGGCAGATATCTTTAAATCGAAACATTTTTCGATTTGCTCTGCCGTCACTATCTGATTATATGGGTCCAATTAAATAAGTCTCCTGTGAGTTTATATATCAGATTAAAATTATATCCAATATTCCTACAAGATGAGGCTGAAATATAAAAAACCAACTTTTAATGAGGAAAAGTACATTGATAGGTTATATCATCGAAGCCTAGAATTAACCTCTAGGATTACCTTGTACACAATAAATGAAATCATCAATTAACGAAAACAGTATCCCAAAAGCTTATATTCCCGCAGATTATGAGAATGATGTTTATAAAATGTGGACGGATAATGGGTTTTTTAAACCCGATACTTCACTTAAGAAAGATCCTTTTGTAATTATTATGCCTCCACCGAATGTGACTGGAGCTTTGCATATGGGACATGCACTTACTGCTGCCCTACAAGATTTAATGGCAAGATGGCATCGGATGTTAGGGCAGCCTACACTACTATTGCCCGGTGCAGACCATGCTGGAATTGCAACACAGGTAGTTGTAGAAAGGGAACTAAAAAAAGAAGGCGAATCGAGACAATCTTTAGGAAGAGAACAATTCATCCATAAAGTCTGGAATTGGGTCGAAAAATATGGAAACCGTATAGATGAACAGCATAAGCGTCTCGGTATTTCTGCTGATTGGAGTAGACGTAAATTTACCTTGGAAGATGGTCCAAGTAAGGCAGTTAAACAAACATTTATTAATTTATATAAAGACGGTCTAATCTATAAAGGTGAGAGGATAATTAACTGGTGCACCAATTGTTTAACTGCGTTATCTGACCTAGAAGTCAAATACTCTGAAGAACAAGGATCTCTCTATCATATACGTTATGTGCTCGAAGATGGCTTAGGTGAATTAGTAGTTGCTACTACAAGGCCAGAAACATTGTTAGGAGACACTGCTGTCGCTATAAACCCAAATGACAGTCGATATTCTGGGATGGCAGGTAAAAACGTGATCTTGCCGATCACAGGCAGAAAATTACCTATAATTGAAGATGAGTCTGTTGACCTAGACTTTGGAACGGGTGCTCTAAAAGTGACCCCAGGACATGATGCTACTGACTTTGAGATTGGAGAGCGACATGGCTTGGAAATCATTAACATTATGAACCCAAACGGAACAATGAATGAAAACACTGGAACATATCAAGGCATAACACTTAAGGAAGCAAGAGAGAAAATAATAAATCAGTTACAGTCAGACGGTTTACTGATTGATGTCGAATCATATATACACTCGGTTGGGAAATGTGATCGAAGTGGGGATACTATAGAACCTATTGTCAGCACGCAGTGGTTCGTAAAAACTAAACACCTAGCTCAACCAGCAATTGAGGCTGTAAAAACAGGGTCAATTGAAATAATCCCAAAAAGGTTTGAAAAAGTTTATTTTAATTGGATGGAGAACATTAAGGATTGGTGTATTAGCAGGCAACTTTGGTGGGGACATCAGATACCGGTATGGTATTGTGACGATTGTGATGAAATTATAGTTACTACAGATCAACCAAACTCTTGCACCAAGTGTAATAGCCTAAACTTGCATCAAGACCCTGACGTTTTAGATACTTGGTTTAGTTCTGGTCTGTGGACCCATTCAACCCTTGGTTGGCCAGAAAATTCAGAAGACTTACAGCGCTATTACCCTGGAACAGTAATGGAGACAGGATATGACATTCTTTTCTTTTGGGTGTCAAGAATGATCATGATGGGCATATACAACAATCATGGCCACATCCCATTTAAAACCGTTTATCTCCATGGCCTTGTGTTAGACCCACAAGGTTCCAAAATGAGTAAAACCAAAGGTAACGTTTTGGACCCGCTTGATATCATTGACCAGCATGGAGCGGACGCAATGCGATTTGCGCTAACTACAGGCAATTCGCCAGGCCAAAATATCAGATTAAATGAGCAAAAACTGGAAGCAGGACGTAATTTTGCAAACAAAATCTGGAACTCATCAAGGTTTGTAATGATCAAAATGAGTGAAACAAACAGTCCTATTAATTGGCTAGAAACTCCAATTTCTAAACACCCTCAAGATCAATGGATACTGAGTAGATTAAATGTAACTATAGACAAAGTTAATTTGTATATGAAGAACTATCAATTTGGTGAGGCTCAACTTGCAACTCACGATTTTATATGGAATGAATTCTGTGACTGGTACATAGAGATGGCCAAAATCAGATTACAGAATAACGATTTGATACCTTTACATATATTGCCGTATTTGCTAGAAAAAACCATGAGACTTCTACACCCATTTATGCCATTTTTAACCGAGACTATATGGCAAACCCTGGCAAAAACATTACCTAAATCTATATATAAAGATTTTTCCAAAACCACACCTGCTTTAATAATTGCTACATATCCAAAAGCTGACAATCAATTGTTTAATGAAAAAGCTGAAAAGAATGTGAACGGTATTATTGAAATTATAAAAGCTATAAGAAATATCCGGTCTGAGTTTAGAATTAAACCAACAGAAAAAATAAACGCTAGAATACAATCTAATTCAGAAACAGAAACATTGACTCAGCAATCTGAAACCATTAAAAAATTAGCATTTGTAAATTCGCTAATAATCGAGAAGCATGGAGACATTCAACCTAATGAAGCATCCTTGGTTCTAGACCAAAGTACCGTGGTTATATCATTGGCAGGGCTAGTAGATATTGAAAATGAAAAAAAACGTTTGTTGGATGAACTAGAAGAACACATTCGTAATGAAGTCAATACACAGAAAAAACTAAGTAACAAGCAATTTACATCAAAGGCTCCGAGTGAGGTGATTCAAAGAGAAGAGGATCGGCTGAGTAAGATTTTAGAACGCAAAGACCGATTAAATGAAATAATTAGGCAACTGAATTAACACGAGATTTAACGCCTGAATTATTTATTCTTTCAAGGTAATTAAGACCTTTATTGGTGTCTGAAGCCACTTTTGCTTTGTCTGAAGTTTTCACACGAAACTGAAACAACCAATAGGTGAATTCTCTATGTTGCATTAATGACAATCCTTTTCTATATTTTGTACTCGTTGTCAGTTTATACATGTTTAGTAGATCTTCAATAGAATGGTCATAAATCTTAATGAATGCTTGATCTCTATCATTACTTATATATTTTGCGCTTCTAGAAATATTTCGCTTATGAATCTCCTGCTCAACTGCACTTTGAACAGCTTCTTCAACAATAACTCCGTAGTAGTAATTTAAAAATCCTCGATATTTCGCATGGCCAGCGCGAGATTTTATTAAGCTGGCGATCGAATCAGTCTTAAGTCTGTCTGGCAGGGTTCCTAAGATAAGGATGTTTTCTTTTTCATCTTCTGGTATTAAACCATTTACTGATCCACACAGTCTTTGAGCCAACAGCTGCCAGTCGAAAGCTTCACCAGCTATAAAGTATTTAAAATTTTTACCTCTGTAAGTTTCTTCAGTAACTGACCAAGATCCAATAGCATCCATAAGACAATACACCCAATCATTTCCAAGTTGTATATCATCTTTCAATCTGTTGATCACATCAATCAAAGCATCTGCCTCGAAGAATATTATAAATATTTATTACATAAACGGTGAAACAGTCACAAATCATGTTGTACACATAATGATAAATTTATTCATTTAAGCATGACACTTCTTATATTTTTTACCGCTGCCGCATGGGCAAGAAGCATTTCTGCCAATCTTTTGTTTGCCACTTGGTGATCTTAATGATTGACCATCTTGCCTTGATTTCTGGTTAAAATTGCCAGGTGCTGGATTTGAATTAGTTGGACTATGGGATGTTCTATTTTGATTGCTTGAATGGCCATCTCGACTGGTTAAACCTACATGGAATATTGAGTGAGATATATCATGTTGAATCTGATCTAACAAAGATTCAAATTGATCCCTAGCCTGCTTTTTGTACATTACTAATGGGTCACGCTGCCCAAAGGCATAAAGTCCTGTGCCCTGCCTTATCTGCTCCATAGATGTCAAGTGTTGAATCCAATTAACGTCTATAAATCTCAACATCAATTGCTGTTCAATCTTACGTGTCAGTTCACTAGACATTTCGTCTTCTCTAGATTCATATCGTTGATACAAGTATTCAGCAAAATAGTCTTCAATATCTTCTGATGTCATTTCTTTTATTAAAGAGCTATCTTTCACGTTAGAATCCATCGGTACTATAGAAGATATATCCTTTACCATACTGTCAATCTCCCACTGATCTCTGGAAACTCCGTGAACATAATTACCAATAGTTTGACTTACTTCTTTTTCGACCATCTCTAAAATGTTTTCTTTAATATTTACACCAGACAGCACCTTAGCTCGTTCTTTATAAATAATATCTCTTTGAGTATTAATAACATCATCATAATCTACAAGGTGTTTCCTCATATCTAAATGAAATGCTTCAACTTTAATCTGGGCATTCTCCAATGTTTTTGAAATCAGCTTATTTTCAAGAGGAGTGTCTTCATCAATACCAGTCCAAGACATAATCGATTTGATCACATCTCCAGCAAATCTTTTTAAAAGATCATCTTCTAATGAGATATAAAATCGGGTGCTTCCTGGGTCTCCCTGCCTTGCCGCCCTACCTCGAAGCTGGTTATCAATTCGACGTGCATCATGTCTCTCGGTTCCAATTACATGTAAGCCCCCCAACTTTACCACGGCGTCATGATCCTTTCCCCATTCATCATTATTACGAGAAATTTGGCTGCCTCCCAATATTATGTCTGTTCCTCTACCAGCCATATTTGTGGCTACAGTAACAGCTGCTGACCTCCCCGCCTCTGCGACAATTGTAGCTTCCTGTTCATGATGCTTAGCATTTAAAACTTGATGTTTGATGCCGCGTTTTTTAAGAAGCTCGCTCAGTGATTCCGATGTTGCTATATCCACAGTGCCAACTAGTACCGGCTGACCTTTAGAGTTCCGATCTTTAATTTCATTTACAACAGCGTTAAACTTAGATTTCTCAGTTCCATATACTAAGTCATTATGATCCAAGCGAATGTTTGGTGTATTAGATGGAATGGTAACTACATCTAATTTATAAATTTTCCAAAATTCTTCTGCTTCGGTTGCAGCTGTACCAGTCATACCTGCCAATTTTTCATATAACCGAAAATAGTTCTGGAGCGTAACGGTAGCGTAAGTGATAGACTCGCGCCGCACTTCTAGGCTTTCTTTAGCTTCCAAAGCTTGATGCAACCCCTCTGAATATCTGCGACCAGGCATTAACCTACCAGTGAACTCATCTACGATCAATACTTGGCCGTCTTTTACTACATAGTCACGATCTCTTTCAAAAATCGCTTCCGCTTTCAACGCATTCTCTACGAAAGCTACTGTTCGAACGTTTTCTTCACTATAAAGATTTTTTACTTTTAACAACTGTTCTAATTTATCAATACCATCAGGTGTTAGTGATGCAGATCGATGTTTTTCATCTATGGTGTAATGTAAATCCTGCTCCAACATAGGGCTAAGTTTAGCGAATCTTTTATAATCGCTCGGAGAATCTTCAGATGGTCCACTAATAATCAAAGGAGTTCTCGCTTCGTCAATTAATATATTATCGACTTCATCGACAATAACATAAGACAACTTAGGTTGAACTTTTTTATTTAAGTCAGTGACCATGTTGTCACGCAAATAATCGAAGCCAAATTCATTGTTAGTGCCATAAGTTATATCTGCTCTACAAGCATCGTGTCTTGTAGCCGGGAGCATATGGTCTTCGCTAGAATCACTGACTTTATCTTCGGAATACATCAAAGCATCTTGATTTTGTAAAGCCCCGATAGTTAGACCTAACTGTGAATAAATAGCTCCCATCCAGTTTGCGTCGCGGCGCGCTAAATAATCATTAACGGTCACTACATGTACTCCACTACCTGACAAGGCATTTAAATAAGCGGGAAGAGTCGCTACTAAAGTTTTACCTTCTCCAGTTTTCATTTCAGCAATCCGGCCCTGGTGTAAAACAACACCTCCTAAAAGCTGGACGTCAAAATGACGCAGTTCCGTAGATCGTACTGAAGCTTCCCGTACAGCAGCAAAAGCTTCAACAAGTAAATCGTCTAAGGTCTCTCCATCTTTTAACCTTGATCTAAACTCTGTGGTTTTATCACGTAAGTTTCGATCAGTTAAACCTTGAAAGTGAGGTTCTAATGCGTTGATCTCCTCCACATAATGATGGAGATTTTTTATGACTCTTTCATTTGAGTCACCTAGAAGATTTGTAAGGCGATTAAGCAAGGCAATTAAACTTTATTAATTAAACTTTATTGAGGAAAATACTATCCAATAACTAAATTATACCAATGAAATGAGACTGATACAGAAAATTTTCGTTTAATTTATCTAACCAGCAATCAGAAAAGCATGTATTAGTTTATTTCAAACCAGGATTGTCAAACATAGCGCCAACGGATTGATCTCTATGTATTCGATTAATCGCCTCCCCAAGTAAAGGAGCTATGGACAAAACTTCCAATCCGTCCCATCGTCTCTCCTGAGGCACCGGCACAGTATCTGCAACAGCCATTTTAACAATATTAGAATTTTTCAATAATGAAGAGGCGTCGCCAGCAAGTAAGGGGTGTGTGACCGCGCATACAATTTGACTAGCTCCTTGCTCTATCAAAGCATTTTCCGCAGCCATAATTGTGCCGCCTGTGCCCACTTCATCGTCAACGATTAGAGCAATTTTGTCTTTTACAGAGCCAATAAGGCTTGCTGACTCAATCTGATCATTATTACCTAATCGTTGTTTTTCAATGATGGCTATTGGAGCATCTAAAAATATAGCTGTGCTTCGAGCTCTTTTTGCATCACCCACGTCGGTAGCCACAACAACTAAGTCATCCCCGCGTAAAGATTCAAAGTGCCTTGCAAGCATTGGTATTGCGGTCAATTCATCAACGGGTATATTAAAGAATCCTTGGATCTGTCCTGCATGTAAATCTATTGTTAATAATCGATCTGCTCCTGCAACAGAAAGAAAGTCTGCTACTAATCTAGCAGTAATTGCTACACGAGGCTGGTCTTTTTTATCAGTGCGTCCATAAGCGTAGTGCGGTATAACTGCAGTTATACGACCTGCAGAAGCTCTTTTGGCAGCATCTATCATAATTAACAACTCCATCAAATTATCATTTACGGGAGTTGATATCGGTTGAACAATAAAAACGTCTTTGCCACGAATATTCTCTTTTATTCTGACAAAAGTGTTATCGTTCGAGAATTTAAACGCCTCGCTACTCGCCAGAGATACGCCGAGGTATTTGCAAATATCTTTCGCTAGCTCTAAGTGAGCATTACCGGATAAAATTTTAAGATCATCAAATGGAGGCATTTATATTCCTTAAATTATTAATAGCATGCTGGCGGATTATAGCACCCTGGTTCGTGTTAAAACCAATAATTAACTTCTTAAACATAGATTCCTTGACCTTAGAATTCTTTGCCAGATAAACTATTTAATACTGTGCTATAGATTAAAGTCATAATTCGTGAATACCAAATTAGTACAAGTCAAAGATATTTGGTTTTAGTCACACATTAAACATTACAACTTACATTGTTATCTGAAGTTTTTAACTATGATTAATGTTACCTGATCAAGCCTCACATCATAAGACTATATGAAAAATTAAAATTGACAAAACCTGATATAAAAAAAAATAAATCAACCAAAACTGTCTTCTCAGAATCGGAAGCCACTAAGATTGCTGAAGACCTTGAATTCAAAAGCGCAGAAGACATTCTTTTATGGGCAACCACTACTTTTAGACAAAGATTAGTTCTGTCCACAAGTTTCCAAGCCACGGGTATGGTTATACTTGACATGTTGAGCAAGATTTCTCCAGACACCAGAGTTATGACATTAGATACCGGCAGGCTTCCCAAGGCCACGTATGACCTAATAGATCAAGTACAAGATCAGTATGATATGCAAATAGAAGTTCAATATCCTGATAGCGATAACCTAAAAAAGATTGTTGCAAAACACGGAATAAATATGTTTTATAAGAGTTATTCATTACGACTTCTTTGCTGCGAGAAAAGGAAGTTAGAACCACTTAGTAAAGCTTTAGTTGATATAGATGCGTGGATAACTGGACTTACTCGACAGCAGGGAGGCACCAGAACTAGTACTCCTAAGGTTACAATTGATCATAAGCATAACGACATATTAAAAATTAACCCAATAGCCGATTGGGATAATAAAATGATTTGGCAATACATCAACGATAATAAGGTTCCTTACAATAAGTTGTACGACCAAGGATATACAAGCATTGGTTGTGATCCTTGCACGAGGCCAATAGAAAAGAATGAAGACGATCGGTCAGGTCGGTGGTGGTGGGAAAAAGGAATGCCAAAAGAATGTGGAATTCACACTTTCACTAAGTCAAAATAAAAAATAATTTTAGAAAGCATAATTAAATTGAACAATAAACAATCGAATAACATCTTAATTTCCCCATATGGTGAAACACTAATAAATCTTGTGTCTGACAAAGAGCAAGTATCTATACTTAAAAAACTTGCTCCCGAATTGAACTCAATACAAATATCTGAACGTTCAATGTGTGACTTTGAAATGATGTCTACCGGAGCTTTCTCTCCGATAGACCGATTTATGAGTCAAGACGATTATAAGAGTGTTGTCGAAACCCAAAGATTATCTAATGGCATACTTTTCCCCATACCAATAACTTTGCCTGTAAATTCAATCGAAGGGATAAAACTTGATAGTGAAATTGCCATAAGAAGCCCAAAAAATGACCTGCTCGCTATAATGACGGTCGAAGAAATTTATGAATGCAATCAAAAATCTGATGCGGGGAAAGTTTTCGGTACTAATGATAGTAAGCACCCCATGGTGGCCGAAATGCACACATGGGGAAAATATAACCTTAGTGGGCAAATTCGTACTATACAAATACCAAGCCACAATGATTTCCAACCTCTTAGATTAACTCCTCAGGAAACTCGAAGAAGCTTGGAGAAGTTTGGATATAACAATGTAGTTGCATTTCAAACCAGAAATCCGCTTCACAGAGTTCATGAAGAGCTTACAAAAAGAGCAGCAGATGATGTAGGTGGAGTGTTACTAATTCACCCTGTGGTAGGAATGACAAAACCTGGGGATGTTGACCATTACACAAGGGTAAGAACTTATAAGGCGTTAACTGATAATTATTATGATCCAGATAAAGTTTTATTGTCACTTCTCCCCTTAGCTATGCGAATGGGTGGACCCAGAGAGGCAGTATGGCATGCCATCATACGGCGCAACTACGGTGCAAATCATTTGATAGTAGGACGAGATCATGCAGGTCCAGGAGTTGATTCTAAGGGCAGTCCGTTTTATGGCCCTTACGATGCCCAAGAATCAGTACTGGAGCACGAAGATGAGCTAGGCGTCAAAATGGTACCTTTCCAAATGGTAGTTTATCTACCTGATGAGGATCGATATGAAGAGATTTCTAAGATTGATAAAAACATGAAAACTGCTTCAATTTCTGGCACACAAGTAAGGGAAGATTATCTAGCGCTTGGAAAGTCACTGCCAACTTGGTTTACTAGACCAGAAGTCTCACAAATATTGGAGGAAAGTTTCCCTCCAATGCATCAACAGGGCTTATGTCTCTGGTTTACTGGGTTAAGTGGCGCTGGGAAAACAGCTACTGCAGATATAGTGACTAACATGATACTGGAGAAAGGTCGTCGATCCACAGTCCTAGATGGCGATGTGGTCAGGACTAATCTTAGCAAAGGATTGGGATTCTCAGCAGAAGATAGAGACACTAACATTCGACGTATCGGGTTTGTTGCTGCCGAAATAGTTCGTCATGGTGGGATAGCAATATGTGCAGCAGTTAGCCCTTATATTGCAACAAGGAACGAAGCCAGAGAAATGGTTGGTTCAGATAAGTTTATCGAAATACATGTGGCTACTCCATTGGAAGTTGCTGAATCAAGAGATGTGAAAGGAATGTATGCCAAGGCCAGAAGAGGCGAAATTAAAGGGTTCACTGGTATAGATGATCCATATGAAGAACCAATAAATCCAGAAATTACTTTAGATACTGTAAAGTTTTCAGCTGAAGAAAACGCAAGCCGTATCATATCGGAGCTCAAAGAGCGTGGGTTTTTTAAAAGCTGATTCCTAGTTTCTGATAAATTTGAACCACAATCCTGAATCAAATACTTGAAATGGATTGTAAACCAAAGATAAAAATATAGATCTGAAGCCTTTTAAAAACCTTAATGAACAGATATGTTCATATGCAGCTCTTCTAAAAAAAACTCCCATAATTTCTTTTTTTGAAGCATTTACATCTGCAGGCATCTTTTTATTAGAGATTGTTCGACGAAAAACTATTTCTCGTTCATGCCAAGCTAAAGACCCCATTGTATTGGTCTTCGTTTCAGGATGTGTGCGATAAGAAGCTAGTATTTCATTAACTTGTAATGGTTCATATTTAGACAATAATCTCAGCAAAAGGTCAAAATCCATAACCATATGTAAATCTTCATCTACAAATCCGATATCTTCTAATGCCTTCCTGTTAAAAAATAAAGCCGGCTGGGCAAGATGACTTTTTACGGCACGAAGTAGGTTTAATACTGACGGACTTTCAGATGAAAAAGTACCTTGTATATTTCCGTCTGAGTCAATTTCGTTCCAGTCGCCAAAAGAGAATCCAGCACTTGGGTGATCAATCATTGCTTTTGCAACAGATAGCAAGGTTTTAGGAAGATATATGTCATCCGCATTAAGCCATGCGACAATATCGCCCGATGACCTTGCAAATCCCTTGTTGATTGCATGTGACTGGCCTTTATCATCCTCTGATTCCCATTCAGTAATCCAGGATGAATATTTTTCCAGCACAGATTTAGTATTATCAGTACTACCACCATCCATAACAAAATACTCAACGTGGGGATAATTTTGAAGTAATACAGACCTAATTGTCTGTTCAATAAATTCACCTTGATTAAAAGAAGGGGTGATTACACTAATAACTGGAAGATCTTTCCTCAGGAGAAACTCCGATTCATGTAAAGAGAGCTCCTTATCTGGGTATTTATTTTGATATGGCCAGATGTCTTTTTCTTCGGAGCTGGAGGGTAGTTGCTTTACTGATCTATTTTTCATTACCTTAAAAAGTATAAATTAGTTGCTGTCATAGAAAGTTTTTATCGCTAAAGCAACTCGTTCAATGTCTGAATCAAGCAAATTTACTGAAGATGGAAGGCTTATTCCTATTTTTGATAGGTTTTCAGCAATAGGTAATGATTGACCAGTATTATAAATTGGCTGCATATGCATTGGAGGGAAAGTCGGTCTTGTATCTATACCGCAGGAATCTAAGAACACCATCAATTGATCCCGGTTTTTACCAAAAATATCTTTATCTACCGTGATTGTATAAAGCCAAGTTGAACGTAGTGCCCATTCATTCTCAGTCGGTAAATTAATACCGGGAATGTTTTTTAACAATTTATTGTATTTTACAGCTATCTGATTCTTGGCATGAAGTAGAGAATCAATTTTATTTAACTGCGCCACTCCTAAAGCAGCCTGTAAGTTAGTCATTCTGTAGTTATAGCCCAAAATAGTATGCAAATATCTCTGCTTTGAAGACATTCCATGGTCACGCAGGAGCTTTAATTTCTCTGCCAATTTAACATTATCAGTAACAATCATTCCTCCCTCACCCGTAGTAATAGTCTTATTTCCATAAAAACTAAAACATCCCAAAGAGCCTATATTGCCTACTTTGCGGTCTTTATACAGAGCTCCATGAGCCTCCGCAGCATCTTCGATGACGCTTAATTTATACTTAGATGCAAGTTGTAAAATTGCATCCATTTTTGCTGGATGCCCGTAAAGATGTACAGCTATTATTGCTTTAGTGTTTTCTGAAACAGCTGCTTCGATTAATTCAGGATCAATATTCCATGTATTAGATTCGCTATCTACAAATATTGGTTTCGCCCCAGTGTATGAAACCGCATTAGCAGTAGCAATAAATGAAAAAGTTGGGACGATCACTTCGTCTCCAGCAGTAATATCAAGGGACTCTAAAGCAAGATGCAGTGCGCCTGTTCCACTGCTTGTTGCAAAGGCATATTTGGAATCACAATATTCGGCAAATGATTTTTCGAAACGATTAATGAAGCTTCCTGCAGAGGATACCCACCCACTTGCAACTGCTTCAGTAACATATTTCAATTCTTCTTCGCCGATTGCCGGCTCAGCAACTGGTATTTTCCGTTTACTGTTCATTATTTACTTATCTTATCAATATAATAAAATTCAATCAGCAAATCGATGCAATTCCTAAATCTTGACACTAGTTAAATAGATATCGTAAGTACTTTGTTTTTAGTAAAGCCAAAAGGATTTCCCTGAAATGCTATCTAAAAAATGTTTGGTTAATTTACTTTTCATTCATTTTATGATTAATAAAAATGGAGTCCCCTTGCAAAATTGATCCATCGTTAGGATTGATCAATTGGCCTAAATTTCCGTGGAATTGAAATCCAGCCTTAGTTAAATAATCGTGTACACCTGCGAACAAAGGTTGGTCTTTATACAAAGAAATATAACTAGTTTCTATGATAATAATCTTGACCTTATTTAAAGTTTCTTTGCCGCCATCCAAAACTTGTTTTTCAAAGCCCTGTACATCAATTTTCAGTAAAATATCAGTATCAAGTTCTAATTTGCTAGCTATCAAGTCTAAAGTTTGAATGTTTACAGTAATCGATGTTGTATTTTTTGTATGAGGGAAAGCCTGTTTATGAGAATCTTCCATTTCCAATAATGACGAACTTTGAGAAAACTCGTTTACATACATTTCAGTAGTGCCCTCATAATCTCCAAGAGCTAAATTATACGAATTGAACCTGCCGAACGAACTGGTGTTAATAAGTAACTCGCTATAAGGTCCTGGCAGGGGTTCAAATGAATATATAGCTGCATCTGGATACAACTTACGTGCATCATTGGCAAATTGCCCTATATTCGCTCCAACATCGATTACAGTTTTTATGTCAAAGGACTCTAACCATACCGTTTTTTGATCTAACTTAGCTTTTCGTATGTCTAGTCCGATTACATTGAATGCTTTTCTAATAAAATTTTTATAAACCATTTTTTATTCTTTATTTTTTATAGGGATTTATATACTTTGTTTGTTTCTCTTGCTGTATTGTCCCAGTTATATTGAAATGCGTGTTGTCTAATATCACTTGTTTCCTTTTCAGTTAACTGCTTTTCTACAGCAATATTCAATGCTTCAATTAATGAGGTTGAATCATTCTGGTCAAAATATATAGGTATATCTCCTGCTATTTCTCTAGTCGTTGGTATGTCGGATGCGACCAATTTAGATCCTGTTGCCAAGGTCTCCACAATTGGAAACCCAAATCCTTCATAAAGTGAAGGATGGACAACTGCTTCGGATGCAGAATACAGGCCAGCAAGTTCATCATCAGAGATGGAGGAAATCACCTCTACTCTTTTATTAATACCCTTACCTGTAATATAAGTTTCTTCTTCATAGTCCAACGGTTTACCAACAGCTATTAGTTTAATCTCATCTCGCATTTTCCAATTGCAGAATGCATCAAGTAGACAATTAAAGTTTTTATAACCCTTCCTTTCTCCTACGAACAGGATAAAAGGATTATCAATATTTGACGTTGTTCCAGATTTATGGTCATTTTTAAAACTATCGGTCACTCCTAAGTAGGTAACAAATGTTGATTTTTCATTAATATCATAAAAGTTTAATGCATCTCTGCGAGTGGTTTCAGAAATGCAGAGAATGGCATCAGCAGATTCAACAGCTCTTCTCTGATCAAATCTAACCTTGTCTCCAAATGGACCTTGATACAGATGGGGGAAAATTTCATATATCAAGTCGTATATAGTTACGACTTTCATTCCAGGCCAAAAGTTTGGGACAGTATTATATGTAGAGTGCCATATCGAGTTGTTACCTATGCCAGTCATACACCTACCTGCGAAAGTTTCTAATCTATCTCCCATCTCCCTCAGGAACGGTAATCTATATGTAAATCGACTAAATGGCGGAACTTTTACCACAGATGCTTTATCGTTTAGTCTTATGGTTCCACTTGATTCCCATGGGGATAAAAAGGTCAATTTGAGTTCATCATCTAACATAGATATTCTTGGCAGAATTTCATTGAAATATCTCGCCACTCCACCTATTGGGTGATGACGAAAAACTATACCATCAACAATCAAATTCATAATAATTTCTTCATGGCTTTTTGATCACTATTATTTCACCTGCCAAAGAGGTTCTATGCTCAAGGGATATTAATTGCAAATCAGTAGTTGCAATTAATTGCCGAATAGCATCATCCGTATATATGTATGTATGCTCAACGTCATCAAATATCTTTTCGAATTGTTCGCCAAATGGTGGATTTGAGTTATATCTATCTATAGCAGTTTGTAAAATTGCCACTCCTCCTGATTGAAGATGCTCTGATACACCATTGATAAACTCTATTGGATCCATGCTATGTTCTAAAACGTCAAAAGATAGGAAAAGGTTGGCTTTGGGAAGAGATATTTCAGGAAATATGCCCTGATGAACATTCAATTGCAAGTTTTGCCTCAACCAATGGACCACATCCATATTTGCCTCCACTCCCATACACTTATACCCTTTCAATTCTAGCTCTTTCAGCATTACACCAGGAGCGCATCCTACTTCTATAACAACACCTTCATCTGGGCCATAATTTAAAACCATTTCAATCCATTTATCTAATCTTCCATCAACTCGATAAAGCTCTCCTCGTTTATCTATTGAAGGATGCCCTCCAAACCTCTGTCGATCATTCCAATATTTATCTAGCCCATATATGTCGGTTAGTTTAGAAGGATCAGGTGGGCATTTATTTACGTAAGTACCGCAGTCTACACATAAACCATAACTTTTATGCATGTCGTATTCTGAAAGCTTTCCTCCACACCAACATTTGCTACGAATTATTCTAGGTATGTTTTTAAATTGGGCATTAAAACGATACTGGTTTATCGAAGTTAAAAAAATATTCAACAATGACTCTGCACTACGCAATGGGTGTCTGAGATGTTTTAATTTAAGCTTTTTCAAAGTTGATTAGATACGATTTCTGTTAACTCTTGAATTATATTGGAGTAGTTATGACTAGTTTTAGTACGTCTCTGACCATTTAATGAAATCAATTCCCTTTCCTTATCGTCCTTAAGATATGCGTCAATGTAGTTGATACATTCTTCTGGATTACTATATGCAAGAATTTCTTTGCCAATTTCAAATTTATCTGATAGCCCGGGAAGATTGTCGGTTAAAAGCAAGGTGCCAAGACCGGTAGATTCATATAACCGTAAATTGTTTGCATACGGCAAAATTTCTCCGTGATGGTTAAGTGTGATTTTGCTCCTACAGATTATTTCGAACATTTCCTTACCCCATGCCTCACCTTTCCAAAATTTCAATACATTAGGATAATTGTTTAAATTGCTGTTATACGGCCCCCAAATCTGAATATCTACTTCACTCGCAACAGCTTCCAAAAATTCTAATCTACTAGAGTGAATATTGGAGAAGGATCCAATAAAACTTATTGGAATATCCTTTTTAATTTCGTCTAATTGCCCAACAACATCAACATCAAACCCTAGTCGAAAATATTTACAAGGTATTGATTTTGACAAAAACCAGTCAACCGTAGGCATAAAAGAAGACACCATGAGATCATATTCTGTCCAATCGCGATTCTCATTCAAAGGTGTAGCAGCATGTTGCCCGATCAATATCCCATAGTGTGCTTTGATATTAGAAAAAAACCCTTCACTCATTAAGCTAACATCAAAATTTACAATTACATCGGGTTTAATTGACTCTATTTGTTTGGAAAGAACAACTTGAAGCCATTTATTTGATTCTGTAACCCAAGGTATTACTGATTTCTTATAACCAATTTCCCAACGATCTTGTATTTTGATATTGACATCATTTTCCTTACACCAAGTTGATTGAAAAATTGGGTTATTCGCATGTATCTCTATAGATTGATGGTTTAGTTTCTTAAGATACTTACTGTATGTCCCCGAAACACCGAATAGGGCTTTTCTATGCAAATCAAGCTGGGTTAGATAAGTGCAATCATCTAAATCTTTATGTTGACCATAAAACCAACTAAGAAAAGCAGGGTAATCAGTGTTAATTATCAAATATCTCAAATTAAACTACTCAGTTTTTTAATCATCGGTTTTTGTAATTAAATCGTAGACAGACATGAAATCCTGATTATAAGAATGAGAGGGTTTTAACAAACTCTCTAACAAATTAAAATCTGAACTTTTATTGGTCGATATAGCTTTATCACGGAGACCTCTAATGAAGCTACAAACAGTTAATATAAAGTTTTGGTTATGGCCTTGATTATTTTGATATACAGAGGCATATTGGGAAGTTAGATGAGCAGAAAAATGCCCCCAAAAACCTTTGTCAAATTCCTCTTCAGCCTTCTCCAATGGAATCATGTCTTTTGCAGCAATTGCGGAAGCAAGAACATTTCTTAAATTATTTACTGAATTACTCCATCCAGAGTGCATAAGGATTGAATAGAAATTCACTTTATTCCAATCTAATATTCTGTCTTCGTGGTGCTGATGCATAATCATTAAACGGTCTATGTAGCCCATTTTGCCAGAAATAGCGATAATCGATGAAGGTAAAAATTCAGATCCAATGTATCTCAAACGTACTTTCTCAAAATCCTCATAAGCTTTAAGCCAATCTTCGATTCGCATAATACAATATATCGGTGAAATCGCTCTCGCAGAATAAGCCGACCACCGCGACACTGCAGTTGCAGCGTTTAATTTGGTGTGTTCCACTAAATGCACCCAAGTTATGTCTCCGGTCACCCGATCATCCTTGACTCCAAATTCCAGTCTGTTTCCACATACGGCTACATAATTATCTGAGTCTTCCAGATACTGAGCGCAGTCGATCAATGCATCTGGGATTAAAAAATCATCGTCTCCACAGAAAGTCGCATACTGAGTATTGACTAGACTCAAAAGTTGTTTCATAGCTATTGCCTCGCCAGCAAAACCAATCCAATCAACCTTAGTAGTTTTTGCAGGAGCAGGACATTCAATCAACTCAATATCAAGATTTTCGTTATAGTTTGCTACGATATCACGATTTTTATTTGCCTCTATTTCGCGACTAGAGTCACCAATCAAGATTTTGCCTTTAAATGACATAGACTCGTAATATCTAAGGGTTCTATTCAGAAACCTATGGCGGTTCAAAGTGGGTATCAATATAGTTATTTCAGCCCCACTGATCATTTTATTTCGCATTCACGATACCATTTGAGGGTTTTTGCTAATCCTTCTTCCATACTGACTGATGCTTTAAAGCCTAGCAATGATTTTGCTGCGTTAATATCTACAAGTCTAACGGGTATCATACTTGGTTTTGTGGAATCAAAAACGATCTTGGGATTCTGATAATCATCGCATTTTAAGATCGTTGAAAGAATTTGCTTGACGGTAAAACCTTTACCATAACCTATATTTAAAACTGTATATTGATTCAATTCATCAACCGATCTAGTCATTGCTTCTGTAAAATCATCAATATAGACAATATCTCTTATATCGTTCCCATCACCCCAGACAACTATTGGCGACTGGCGTTCACAAACTTTCCTAATCATTGCTGCTGTAACATGCGAAGTTGCAGGGTCATAGTCATCATATGGGCCATAAACATTAGTCGGCCTAACCACAATTGTTGTCATAGGGGGCTTTACTTTATCCCCATACATTTGACACATTATTTCTCCAAATCTCTTCATCCACCCAACAAAGTAATAAGCATCGTATGGGTCTCCTTCGAACATTTCTGATTCAGTTGTTGGCCTGTCTCCTGTCGGCGGATATGCCGCGCTACTGCTAATCCACAAAAATTTGGAAACTCTGTTTTCATAAGCAGCTTGAAGCATTTGCGCATTCATAACCACATTTGGTACAACATGGCTTAAGGGATTCGATTTCATTACAGCAGCTCCAGACGTATTAGCCGCGGCCATAAAAACATACTTACAATCCTTGACAACTTTTTGGCAATCTTCCATTAAAGTTAAGTCGGCCTGTACATATTCTACTTCTGCGTTCTTATACCTGGGTTGCTGTTTATGTATCGTTCCTCTGACACTAAATCCTTTAGAAACTAAATTGTTAACCAAATTAGTGCCAATAAATCCAGTGGACCCGGCCACTAGCACTTTAGTTTTTTTATATGGACCAGACATTCGAAATAATCCTTAACGTACGGTTTTACAATCTACTCTTTAAAGTAGTTAATTTTACTTAAATATTCGGATTGGTTTTGTTGGTACCATTCCCAAGTTTCCTTAAGACCGGTTTTCAAACTAGTAGAAGGATTATAACCCAGCAATTCCTGAGCCTTGGAAATGTCCATTACTCTGCTAGAAAAACCGGCAGATTTACCAGAATCAAATTCATAATCAAAATCGATAAAACTGTTTAAAGTTTCGACTAACTGTTTTATCGAAGTGGCCTTACCGCTGCCTAGATTTATGAATCCGTTGCCAGTCCCAAAATGCATAGCTAAAATTAGTCCATATGCGATATCTCTACTAAAAGCAAAGTCTCGAACAGCCGACCCATCACCCCAAATACTTAGCGGATTTTCTCCTGAATTAATTCTTGCCATCAAAGCTGGTATAACCATAGAGTTTTCAGGGTCAAAATTATCACCAGGACCATAAACATTGGCTGGCCTTACTACAGAAAAATTGTTGAGATCGAATTCCTGTCTATAAGCTTTGATCTGGAATTCAGCCATGCGTTTAGCCCAACCAGGATACATGTCCATCGGTGGTTTTTCGATAGTATCATCTGATTCTCTAAAAATACTGGCCTGAGAGTAGGCCCCTATTGAACTAGTATATAGAACTTTTTTAGCCCTACTTAAACGAGCCGCTTCTAATAAATTAGTGTTCATCATTAACAGTGGCACAAAAAAGCTTGCCGGTTTGCTCTTAGTGACTTCAACTGAACCTTTAATGCCTGCCAAATGAAAAATGAACTCAGCGCCTTCTGTAACCTGTTTACAAAAATTAAAATCAGCTAGATCTCCATAGATGTGCTCAGCTTCTGAAGCAACGGCGATTTTGTCTAGAGAAACAATTCTAACTAGCGCATCGTATTCGACCAAAATTTCCACGAGTTGTCTGCCAATTAAACCGGTGCCACCAGTTATCACGACTTGTCGATTTTTAAATATTGACAAGATCTTTTTATCTAACATCATTTTCCTTACGACCACTTAAAAGTTTAATTAATATAACGATTGCAAATACCTTTAGTTGTTCGGTTAGCTGATAATTCGATACTTAAATGCTAATTTGAGTATTGATACCACATAATAAATTAATCCCATTCCTATAAATAGCCATTTCCTAAAAAAATGGATCAAAGGAATGTAATGCAAAAGTTTTCTTTTTTCTTTTTTTTGAGCCATGTACGTGAATTAACTCTGAAACAAATCCATTACTTGTTCAGCTTTAAACCAAAGACCTATCGCTGCTAATTGGTCAAACTCCCCTGTTTTTATCATTTCTTTAAATTTACTTGGTGAAACCTCAACTACTTCTATATCTTTATCCGTAGGATCCTTAACTCGGACTGCCCTTAATCCCGTAAAAAGATGTTGCTTCGGGATATACCGATTAAGCATTAACGTTCCTATACCGAGATCTTTTAATTCACCGCATTTGTATCCTGTCTCTTCCAGCAATTCTCGAGCTGCAGCATCAACTGCCGATTCGCCATTGCCAATATATCCAGCAGGAAACTCAATTGTTTTTCGATCAACAGAGTAACGATATTGTTTTACTAGAACGATATGTCCATTTTCCGTGACGGGCAAAACGATCACGCTATCTGGGCCATCAATTAAGTAGTAGGGTTTCTCACTCGATCCAGGATTGGTTTCGGAGCTTACTATATTGAACCATTCAGTTTGGAATTCGATTTTTATAGCTACCTCGCTTGTAACCTTGAATTAAATAATCTATTAATTATTGTAGATGATTTCGGTGCCATTTGATTCTAAGGATATGGACGAGGTTGTGCAGTCAGATAAAGCAGATATTAATTTTTCCTGTTTATTTTCTGGAACAAAAAGCAACATGAATCCTGAACCTCCTGCCCCAAGAAGTTTACCGCCAATCGCACCAGATTCCATGGCACGATCATAGATATCATCCACCCGTTTGCTGGTAATATTACTTGCTAACTGTTTCTTCGCAAACCATGCCTGATTCAACAAATCCCCGAAATCATTGATTGGTGAATCGCTTGATAAAATTTTGGTGCCTTGATCAACCATGTCTCTCAAGTTCCGAAGTGTACTTGAATTTGAATTCGCATTTTCTAACATCTGACCTGCTACTTCCGAGCCAATACGGCTTGCACCCGTGTAAACTAACAATAACTTCGATTGCAAACTCTCTACCTTGGCTTTGGAGATTTTAATAGGCTCAATTTCAAAGTCACTCCCACCCGTAAATTTGATTACATTAAATCCCCCGTATGAAACAGCGATTTGGTCTTGATAACCAACATTCTCTTTTAGCCAGCTATGTTCCAAGTCTATTGCCTTAATTGCCAAATCATAATTGGACGGCTTCTCACCCCTTAAATGCAATAAACAATTAATTAAACCTACAGAAAAAGATGAACTTGAGCCTATTCCAGCTCTGGCAGGAAGGTCTCCAACATGATGAATATTTAATCCTATCTTGTCTTCAAATTGTAGCATTCGCAACCCTTCTCTAACGGCTGGGTGTAGTATTTCTGAAATTGATGACACTGCCTCAACATGGGACCAAACAACGCTATGTTTTGTCTCAAACGCTGTATTGCGATAATCAGCCATAATGTAACACGATTTGTCGATTGTAGTAGACAAAACCTGACCATCATTGTCTTTCAACCATAGAGGGTAATCAGTTCCCCCTCCAAAGAATGATATTCGATATGGTGTTTTACTTATTATCATAATTTAACATCAGAGAAAAATTGCTCAGCTGCAGAGAATGAATCAGGGGTTCCAATATCGAGGAACTTACTGTCAGATATGTATGCATAATATTGATCCCCTATAAGCTTAGGAAAGATATCTCTTTCGAGTGATATCTTTGTTCCCGCTTCGATTCTACTCAATATCGATCGATCTATAACATACATTCCCGCATTCACTAAACTCTCTTCTTTATTATTTGTTGACTTTTCTTGGAAAGATTTAACCAACCCTGTTGAATCTACTAAAACTGATCCGTACCGGCTGCTATCTCCAACTCTAACAACTAACATTGTTAGGGAAGAGTTAGATTGAACATGAAATTGTAATAAATCTGATGGGTTTATATCGGTATATGAATCTCCATTTATAACCAAAAAATGGTCTGATTGAGATTGTGAGCACGCCAATTTTAATGCCCCTCCCGTACCCAACGGCTCAGGTTCAGTTACTTTTATGATTTCGATATTTGATTTATCAATATTATCGACGTATTCAACAACTTTTTCAGAAAGATGGCCAAGAGACAATATAGCTCTATTTAAACCTGCCCGCACTAACTGACTAATTAATATGTCAAGTAGAGTTCGATCTCCAATAGGAGTGAGAACTTTGGGAAGATCTGGTTGAATAGGCTTTAATCTGGTTCCCAAACCTCCACATAGTATTATCGCATCAGGCCTTTTATATGCGCCCATGCTTCACTTCTAGACGCCAGTATTCCAGCATATCGTTTAATGTTTGTTCATATGAGATGGATGGCTCCCATCCAGTAATCTTTTCAAATTTTGAGCAGTCAGGAATTTGCAAGGTTACATCAACAGGCCTTATTAATTTTGGGTCTGTCTCTACTTTTATCTCATCCTTAACCGAACTCATGCTCAATAATAAATCAAGCATATCCTTAATTGTCATAGTCCTATTGCCACCAATGTTATACACCTCCCCTGGAGCACACTTACTAACTAGCAACCAGTAAGCTTTCACGGTATCTCTTACATCACAAAAAGTTCTGACCGAGTCCAGATTGCCCGTTTTTAAAACTGGCTTCTGTTTGCCTTGTTCAATTTTTGCCAGTTGCAAGGCAAAAAATGAGTCTACAAAAACCTCACCTCGTCTAGGTCCACTATGTGTGAACATGCGACTTCTAATTGTTTTTAATTTATACGCTTGGTAATACATGTAAGCCAACATGTCCTCTCCGACTTTACTCACCGCATAAGGACTGACAGGGTTCAATTGAGTGGATTCATTGATAGGTAACTGTGATTTATCTACTTGGCCATAGACTTCTGACGAACTACACACATGTATTACAGGATCAATTTTGGTAATTCTAATAGCTTCTAAAAGATTAGATGTACCTACAACATTGGTATTGATTGTATCCGCAGGAGCAGTATAGCTGCTACTAACAAATGATTGGGCAGCAAGATGAAAAACTATTTCTGGTTTGACTTGGCTCATTATTGTAATTAATGAGGACAAATCGTTTAAATCACCATCATATAAAGTTATTTTTTGTTCGATGGCGGAAATGTTATTTCGGGGACTTCTCCATCGCTTAATCCCATACACTTCATTTCCAGGATGCTCGTTTAAAATATATTCGGCTAAGTGACTTCCCACAAAACCGGTTATACCAGTTATTAATATTCTCAATTATTCGCCTCCGCTGTCACGAATTGACAAAATTGGATTGTTTATTGGCCAGCTAATATTTAATTCAGGATCATTCCAAAGGTACGTAAATTGCGATTCACGATCATAATACGTTGACTGCTTATAATGGAAAATAGCTCTCTCGCTTAAAACCAGGTGTCCATTTCCGAACCCTGGTGGAATTAACACTTGTTCTCTGTTGACATCCGAAAGCTCAAAAGATTCCCATTGCCTAAATTGTTTGGAATCTTTTTTACAATCAACAACTACCAAGTAAAATCGTCCGAAGAGACATGAAACTAATTTCCATGTTTTTGAATCCCCATGAATACCTCTTAAAACATTTTTCTTCGATGTAGATATGTCATCTTGTTTGAAATCGACCAATATCCCTGTACTTTTATATATTTCTTCGTTATACAACTCGATATAACTACCCCTAAAATCTTCAAATACAGTAGCCGGCTTAATTAGCAAAACTCCTGGTAACTTCGTTTTGGATATAGTTAATTCTATTTGATTATGAGATTTTTCCGAATCCATTAAAACGGTCCTTTAAATTCATCTATTTCCGGTGATTCTTGTACATCTGGCTCCCAATCGGTTTTCTTCCCCATAATTAAGTCATAGGCATTTTTGGCTATTCTTCGACTGTCAGGATAATACAGATCTTCTAAAATTTTAGAGGTCGGACTAGTTACGAACTCAAAACCCATGCGCTTCATTTTGACTTTGTCTTGCCTTTGAACATTTTCAATTACTAAAGACATTATTTCAGCACTCGCTCCGCATGGAGTCCAGCCATTATCAACTATCAGTAAATTGCCAGTCTTTTCAACAGATTCACATATTGTCTGTACATCAATAGGGCTTAAAGATATTGGATCAATCACTTCTGCAGAAATCGATGCTGCCGCAAGGCTTTTGGCTGCTCTGATACATTCAACCATTGCATGAGATATGCCAACGATAGTTATATCTCCACCAGTTCGTAATACTCTCGCTTTCCCAAAAGGAACTTCATACAAGTTTTCTGGCACTTGTCCTTTATAGTTATGAAGCATTCTGTGCTCAACAAATATAACTGGATTATCATCTCTGACACTTGCTACCAGAGCGCCCTTTGCATCATGCGGCGTTGTTGGTGCAATGACTTTTAAACCAGGAATATGCATGAAAAATGAATGTAGGGCCTGTGAGTGTTGAGCACCTTGCCCCCAACTTCGTCCAATAATTGACCTTACAACCATCGGGACTTTAACAGCTCCACCGTACATATAATGACTTTTTGCAGCCACGTTAATCAATTGATTCATTGCAAGCAGCATAAAATCCATTCGCTCATGCACCACAATTGGTCTCATTCCGGCCATAGATGATCCACTTGCTATGCCCGTAATGGCATCTTCAGCCAGAGGCATGTTTACGACCCGGTCTTGCCCAAATTCACTGGACAAGTTGCTAGTAGTTCCATATATACCTCGTGGGTCATCGACACCTATCCCTAATACAAATACAGAATCATCCTGTGCCATTAACTGCCTGGTAGCTTCGTTGATAGCTGAGGCATAAGTTATGGATCTATCTCTTCTGTTAGATTTAGGCATATACATCCTGGTAAAGCGTGTCATTTGATGGAAACGAGCTTTTATCTGCAAAATCGATTGCTTCATTTAACTCCAAATCAACTTCTTTAGAAACACCTTCCTTAAAATCATAAGATACTAATTTAGAAAGTTGTTCTAATGGATCATTTATTTCAGCAGATCGGGTTTTGATGTCATCTCTTTCATTTGGACCGACATGTTCTCTATATCTCTCGGTCATACATTCGAAGAATATTGGTCCTTCACCTTTTTCGACAATTTGATTCCTGGCCCAGTTAATTTTTTCATATATTGCCTGAGCATCGTTTTGATCGATCTTCTCGGAGTGCATGCCATATACTGAAGCTCGTTCAGTAATATTAGAACTAGACTGGCGTTCACTCTGGTGGCTTAAAACAGCATATTGATTATTCTCACACACAAAAATCATTGGAAGCTTCTTTAAGGCAGCGAAATTCAATGTTTCATGGAACACCCCTTCCTCAGTAGCGCCATCGCCAAAAAAGCTCACAACGATGTTCTTCTGCTTCCGTAGCTTGAATGCATATGCGTATCCAGCGGCCTGTGGAATAGTAGTAGCTACAACAGCAGACATGCCCATAACACCCCTGGAGGTATCAATTAAATGCATCGATCCACCTTTTCCGCCTGCTACTCCAGTAGACTTACCATATAATTCAGCCATCATTCCCTTCAAATCGCCTCCTTTAGCTAAATATAGCGAATGCCCCCTATAGGTTCCGAATACAATATCTGTTTCAACCAATGCAGCGCATGCACCTACAGTTACCGCTTCTTGACCAATAGACAAATGAACTGGACTCTTAATTTGATCAGTTGGATATATCAGAGCTATTTTTTCTTCAATAGTACGAATTCTATAAATGCTTTTATATAAATTATTAATCAACTCGATACTATTCAAATTTATGTTTTTGTTTTTCAATTAAGTAATACCTTACATTCCAGCAAATGATGTCATGCAACATCAGCGACAATTTTCTCTATAATTGCTTTAAGATGATCTACGTCGCTTTTATCATATTTGTTTAACGTCCCAACTTCGTTTGAAGAATTTCTAAGCTCTTGCATATTTACAGGCTTTTTGACTTCAGCAAACTGATATCTTCGTTGCGCTCTTTTTATTAAAACGTCAGGGTAGTTATAAAGTTTGTACAATGCATACGACTTGACTCCCATCAACCCAGCTGTTGCCGAACTGGTAGAAGCTACTGAGTATGCAGCTTTAATCAAAGATCTATCTCTGGCAAAAAGCATCTCAGATGTCATCGGTTCGTTTAAAACCTCAAATCTGGATAATTCAAAATGTATCTTCTCCTCTCTTGGATGTGGTTTGTAATAGAGATCCACATCTTGATTCAAGTAAGAATCAGAAAGAACCGAAAGAATCTGATTTGTCGTTTCTATGTATGATTCCTCCGTTATTTCCTCAAACTGACTAGTTGGACCTAAAGCATGCCCTATAAACAAAATGTACGGCTTTTTATTCTTTTTAGGTTTGATAAAACCATCCATGTTCGGATATTTAATTTGAATGAAATCTTTACGCATGGACCATTCATTAGAATACACAATAAATCCGTCAAAATATTTACTTTCCTTATAAAATTTCTTACCAGAAATAATATAACCGTCCATATTAACCTTCACCATAGGCGCACCTAAAAGAGCATAAATATTAGTTAAAAACCACATCAAACCCCAACTAGTGTATTTTTTATGAAGATCCCGAGCAATTCCCGCTCGAAATATTTGAACTCGTTTATTTTCTGATCGTATTTTCTTAAGAAGCATCCTTGAACTTAGAGAGGTTTCAGTTAAATCAGTAAATAGAAACATACTAGGTTCGTTAAACTTAATTCCGGATAATTGATCTAATAATTCACTGACATCTTCTACTCTTTTCCTAACATTATTAATCGCTAACGTGTTTAACCAATTACTAGTTTGAGCAGTTTCGCAATATTTCAGTTCAATAACTTCGTCATAGCCACTCGTAAACTCTGAATGGTCAACTAAATTAAGATGAGGGTTATTCAACAAGATCAATTTTTGGTTTATATTAGGGAAATATAAACGTAAAAAATTACTCATTCCCTTAAACAAAGCAAGATGAGTGAAATGACCGCATACAAAGTAAGTAGTGAAATCCATATATTTATTTTCTATGTGCTGGGCAAACTTTAATTAAAACCATTACGACTAATTTGATATCTACCAAACTGTCCTACCGCCATCAATTGTTAAACAAGATCCGGTCATATATCTAGAAGCTTCAGAACAGAGGAAAACTACCGCAGATTTATATTCACTGGGTTCAGCCATCCTTCCCATGGGAATCAAATTTGATAATTTGTTAACAAACTCTATGTCTTGATTATCATATATGCCACCAGGGCAAAGGGCATTTACTCTTATGCCCTGGTCTGCCCAATAAACTGAGAGATACTTAGTCAGCGCAACCAGCCCGGCCTTAACCACTGAGTAGCTGATTGGTTTCACTGGCTGCATGTCTTCTGATAAACCTTCAATACGATATATTCTTTGATCAGGCGCAATTAAAGCGAGATCTGAAGCTATATTTATAATTACGCCATTTTTATTTTCCTTCATATGATTACCAACTATTTGACTGCACAAGAAAGCTCCAGTTAAGCCAACCTCCAAATCCTTATTCCAAGTGTCCACAGAAAAATCCTCGAATCTTGACCATTCTGTACTTTTGTCAGATTTATTACTTACAGTTGGATTCAAAGCTGCATTATTAATCAAAACATCTATTCTTTTATACATACTTGTTAATTTCTGTAACGCTCCAGTGATTGAATCCGTTGAAGTTACATCCAATTCAACAAAATCACCTTTGACACCAGTTTTATCGTGAATGTCCTCTAAAATTTCGACAGCGAATTCTAAATCAATATCTCCTATAACTGGTATTGCACCAAATTCAGCTACTGCTTCAGCATGAGCTCGCCCCATCAAACCTGAGCCACCTGTTATCAGTACTACTTTCCCAGTGATATCAAAATTGTTTCTCAATCTGTATTTCCTTTTTGCTGAATATAGGAATTAAAATCGGCTACTTTTCTAAACACTGGTTTCACTGGCTCTCCTTCGATAAAACTTCTTAATGAGACATTGCTATCTATGACTTTGCGAAGAGATTTAAGTGTTAAGTCGTAGGCATTCAGGGTAAATTCTATATCTTCCAATTTATGTGCCCAACTAAGCGAATGATAGGCCGTCCATAAAACTCCATGTCTTATCAACTCTTGCTGCATATATGACTTAAGCTCTAAAGTTTCAAACTTCCCTTTACCATCTATGGCTATTATTGATCGGCATGGGTATCCAATACACTCAACTAAGTCAGAAAGGCTGTATTGTTCCGCTAATTTATTAAACTCATTCTTTAAAATTGTTCCAATCTCATTTAAATGAGCTGGCACGTTTTCATCTCTGATTTTAGGAATACATGTTTTAGCAGCGGCCAGGCCTAAACATTCTCCTCCATAAGTAAAAGAGAAAAATGTTTTCTCAAGGGCAAACATATAATCCTTTTTGCCTACAATCGCAGATAGAGGAATACCATTAGATATTCCTTTAGCTAAAGCAGTAAGGTCTGGAGTTACCCCTGTGAGCTCCTGAGCCCCTCCCACAGCAAATCGAAAACCTGTAATTACTTCATCAAAAATTAGTAGTGCTCCATTATGGTGAGCTAATTTTTTAACTTCTTCCAAAAAATTATTCTGAGGCTCAAGAACTGATAATGGTTCCATAATTACGCATGCAACTTCTCCTGGATTTTTATCAAATATTTGTTGCAAACTATCTAAGTCGTTATAGTTGAATGAATGAGCCAGGCCTTGATTAAACTCTGGAATACCACTATTTAAATCAGTATTTGCAATATACCAATCATGCCAACCATGGTAACCACAATAAGCTATGTGATCTCTACCAGTAACTGCCCTTGCTATGCGAACACCAACTGTAGTAACGTCAGCTCCATTTTTTCCAAACCTGGCTGCCTCTGCCGAAGGAACGTTTTCTATGAGCAATTCAGTTACATCCACTTCAAGTTCATTCATCATACTGAAAGTTGAACCCAGCTCCAATTGATCCATTACAGCACGATTAACATCAGGATCAGCATAACCGAGAACCAATGGCTGATTTGCCATTATATAGTCCAGATATTGGTTGCCATCCACATCCCAAACTTTGCACCCTTTTCCTCTAGCTAAGTACTTTGGGGCAAACCCTTCAACAAACTGAGTAACACCTTTACTGAACGTTTGAGATCCGGCTGGGATTATGTCTTTAGCGCGTTCGTATATCTGATTTGACCGAACAATCTTTGGCTTATTAGGTCTCATATGTTTGCACCTTTATATTTATGTTGTCTGCACCAATCGTCCAAGTCTCGCTCGGTATCAACCTCTACAAGTTTCCCAGACGTTTCATCATCCAAAAAGATTGGCACGGTCGATTGGCCTATAAGTTCACTATTTAACCTATTTAATTCATCTGAAACAAAACAACATACATAATGGTAATGCTCCCAGGCATCAGGCTTATCTTGTCTTCGATAAACGTCATTGTCAATATATTTTGTCAATGTATTATTTTTTTTATATGACCATGTATCGTAAGGATGTGTTTTTGCTTTTATGAAACTACAAACACTTTTCGCTTTATCAACGTCAATAAGCTTCTTACCATCTAAAAAATCATCTAATGATCTATACAAAACCGTGAGATAAAAAAGCCACATAACTGTATTAGCATTATTGTCAGAGCTCGTTAAATAATCGCTAAAAACAGCTTTGATTGACACCTCATCTGAAGCTAAAGATTTCGGTCGTGTGTGAACAGAATACCCATATGGTAAAGCAAGTTCTTCTATAACTGGATCATCAGTTGAAACAACAACTTCATCAAACCAGTCAATCTGACTTATAAAATTCGCCGTGTGGGTAAATAAAGTCCTATTTTTGAATTTAAAACCTTTGCTACCCTTGCGAGCTGGAATAAATGCAACGTGTTTAGGCATAATACAAATTAACTTCAAAACTTAAATTTTTATGGGTTAGGATAAATATGATCAAAATCCTTTCTAGTCATTGCAAAACTTATTACATCTCTAAATTCACCCTTATGGTAAATTGACTGCCTTAGTACTCCCTCTTCTACCATCCCCGCTTTTTCATTACTTTTTATAGAAGGAATATTGTCTGTAAAAACCACAGTTGAAACCCTATTCAAATTAAGGCGCAAAAAACAATGGTACTGAATCAATTTTAAGACTTCGCTACCTAAACCTTTTCCTCTGTACCCTACATTTCCTATAAATCTGCCATATGAACATTTAGAGTGATTGTAGTCTATAGAACTTATTCGGGCATTTCCTATATATGTATCATCTGCTTTTAAGCAAATTGCGAACATTTTTGCTTTTGGCATCTGGGAATTTTCTAAATAACTTTCCAGATCTTTTTTCGTCAGTTTTTTGTTTTCCCCTATGGAAGTTAATTCCGAGGAAGTGTCAGGGTTATTAACCCAACCCAACCACCCTTCATCAATATCTTCTACCTCTAACGATCGAAGATAAACCAACTCACCTATTTCTTCGGGGTTAATCAAATAATTTTCCTTTCATGTTTATCCGTGCTCATTCTCCATATTCGATTCAAGATTTCAAGTAAGTTTTTTATTAACGGTTTTTAATTTCTTTAACAAAAATCTCATGTTGTCTCTTGCGTAAGACATGTATGACCTGTCTCTAAATGTTTCTAATATTAATGGTCCTGAATATGCTACTTTTTGCAAAGATTCTAGAGCTATATCAAAATTGACATCTCCATGGCCTAGAGAAACATTCGAGCCGCCCACTTTACGGTCTTTAATATGAACTCCATATATTGACGATCCGAGTTCTAAAACTTCGTCCTTTACTGAATATCCAAGAGCAACAGAATTGCCCATATCAAAATTAACTCCCACTGACGGATGATTGATTGAATCTATCCAGTTTTTTAAAACTGCTGCTGGTAAATCCGATTCAATCGCCAATTTAAGATTTTGCTTTTTTGCAATATCGAAAATTGGATTTAAAGCTTCACCCAACTGCTCAGATTGAATGTGTTTTTTCAAAGAACTTTGCTCTATCAATGGAACTATTAGACATTTTGCTCCAATTTCGATGCTAGCAATAATTAATTTCTCCAAAACATGAACAGCTGAGTCCGACAAGTTTGAATTGCCTGTAATAAAACTTTTCTCTTTTAATATGTCGGCACATACAGTTAGATTCGAAACATCAAATCTTGACTGAAGAGCTTTAATACGTTTTAACCCTATTTTCGTAAAAATAGGATTATCATCAAAAGACTCCATATCAACTAACCACTCAATAGAGTCAAAACCTAATTCGGCTGCTAAACCATATTCCATTTCCCATGTTTCACTAGGGAAATATTGCTGTTTCCCTAGTAACGATGGGGAAAGCCTGCCCTGCATAATGCCAATTGAATTAGACATTTCTATTGCTTTAATCTTTAATTACAAATGCTGTTGGAGTTACAGCATTAGGTACGCTTTGTATATTTACCTTTTTGTTATCGAAAAATTCATCGACAGCATCTGATTCTCCCCAACCTCTAACACCGTATTCATCCAGGATTATGACACCATTTCTACTCACAACCGGGTAAAAAGCTTCTAGCACGGCTTTCGTACCAGAGTACGTGTCTAAATCTAGGTGTAACATCGAGACTCTAAATCCTGGATTTTTCTGTACATACTCCGCTGCTGTTTCAACAACATCTCCCTTTACTAAGTTAACTTTTTCACCTAGTCCCATAATTGAAGCTTGTGACAGCAACCAGTCAGGATCTATACCCTCATAGTTTGATTCATCAACATATTTCTCAGCGCTAGGTTTTTCATATTCAACTAAGCTATCAGCAAACCCATCAAACGTATCAAAGCCTATAACCCTCTTTTGTGAAGCAGGACTATAAATTTCTAATAACTTGAGCCAATACATTAGCCCCGTACCTTTAAACACCCCACACTCTACAACGTCTCCGGGTACATTTAGTGATTTTCGAAATAGATCATACCTAGTAGTTAACTTACGTATACGGCTAATGTCTGAACTTAACAATAAGCTATTATAATGATCCCAAAGTTCGTTTTCGGATTTGAAACTAAAAGTCTTTTCTTTCTTTTTCGCCAAGTTAATCAACCGCCTTATCAACAAATAGGGTGTTATTTCTACGCAGCTTTTCAATCACAGGCAACTCACTATCAAAGACAATTTTATTGCCATCTCCTTTTGCTCTTCCCCATAAACGAATGTATTCACACATGGTTTCTAAGCCTTTAACACCAAGGCTTGCAGCTTGATCAGAACCCCACATGGCTCTGTCAAGAGTGATATGTCTTTCTATAACAGATGCTCCAACCACCGTAGCCATTACTGTGGTAATCATTCCCGTCTCATGACCACTATATCCAACTGGAGCATTAAATTCAGATTTAAAACTATCAATCGCTTTTAAATTTAATTCTTCCGTAGTTGCGGGATAAGTTGAAGTGCAGTGCAAAATAACGTATTGATTTCCTATATGTTTTTCAACGATCCTTATTGCTTCACGGATCTCTTCCATGGTGCTCATTCCAGTAGAAATTATAAGAGGCTTACCTTTGCTAGCTGTATGATTCAATAGATCTCTATCGGTGATTGATGCAGATGCAATTTTGTAGCATGGCGGATCAAATTTATCTATAAAATCAACACTCCCTTCATCCCAGCATGAAGCAAACCACATGACATCTAAATCTTTACAATACTTATCTATTTCAGAATACTCTTCCATTCCAAACTCTAGCCCGTTCTTCAAATCTCCGTTGGTCTCTCCAAATGGATTAGGCCTTGGAGTTTCCAATTCTTCAGGTGTGTATACAACATTAATTGTTCTTTTCTGAAATTTGACCGCATCAACACCGGCTTTCACTGCAACATCTATAAGACCTTTTGCCAAATCAATATCACCGTTATGATTAATCCCGATCTCAGCAATAATGAAACAAGACTCATTTTCTCCAATGATTTTGTTTCCTATAGCAACAGTAGGCGATGTATTTTTATTATGATCTGCCTGATTCATCAGTCTTTAGTTTACCTTTATAAATGTAATAATATTCATTTGAGTTCGGATCTAATTAAGTCACATAAAATATGAATGATTGTTCCGTGTGCCTCCTGTATCCGCGGAGTACTAGTAGAAGGGACAGATATTAAATAATAGGTTACATCAGATAATTCACTAATATTTTCTCCTGTAAGCACAGAGGTAATCATCTCCTTATCTTTAGCTATTTTCAATCCATTAACAATGTTTTTTGAGTTACCACTAGTGGTAATGCCAATCGCTATATCGCCTTTCACGCCTAATGCTTCAATTTGTCGCGCAAATATTGCGTCATATCCGATATCGTTTGAGATTGCAGTAATTACGGAACTGTCTACTGTAATTGCAATGGCTGGAAATGCTCGCTTCTTATCTACGTATGTCCCCACCATTTCCGCCGCCAAATGTTGCGCATCTGCAGCACTACCTCCATTACCAAAAATCAATACTTTATTTCCCGACATAACCGATTTTGCCAATATACTCCCAAAGTCAATAATGGCATCTAAAACATCCTGATCTTCTAATATAAGGTTTTTTAATTTTACTGAATCAATTAAACCTTCTTTAACAGTTTTCAGTTTGAGATTTCTTGATTCCGTATTAGTCATTGTCTTGTCTATCCAAAATTACTTCTTGTGGCATATCTCTATTTTCTACCCAATCAACCGGATGTATTGATTTGTCATCTATGTATATATCGGCATGAGGCTTACCCAATATCAATTTATGAAATTTAACACCCCATCCTTTTAATTGAGCTTCAGTAAATTCATTCCAATCTATACCTGAAGTCGACCCCCGAGCTGTAAAGAATGATATACCGTGTCCAGAATCATATAATTGATTCACTTTATCTATCATAAATTGCCTCGGTATAGCTTTCTGATATTCTCCATTTGTATTGCTACAAATTGTTCCATCTATATCAAAACAGTAGTCCATTTTTAATCAATCTCCATAATTATTATGAATCTTTAAATTCCCATTTTAATGGCAACAGCAATGCTCCTTTTCTGGATCCCCCTACTGATTGTCCAAAAGGCTGTCCATTTATAACTTGAAAACTTATATCTCGCCTGTCGGTGGCATCAGATGATAATGCAGCGTAAGCACCCAAACGATAAATGCCAGCATTATAAACATCAGCTGGCAACCTTAGTTTAACTACATAAGAACCAGGTTTCCTCCACTCAAATTTTTGTTCTAAATCATTGGTTTGTGAATCACCTAAAATACTATCGTCAGATGTATACATAACACAGCCTAAATACGCGTCTTGACGTTTTTCACGAACCTCAATCTCCATTTCAAGATCAACCGGAAACTTGTTATTAAAGCTATATGAAGGTTGTCCTATTTCATTTAAAAGCCTAATCCTCTTTATTTGAATGGCTTTCGAGGGGTCATTCTCAAAATATTGATCGATAGCATCTGAACTAAACGCATTGGTAGTTTCCGAATTGCGTAAATACTCATTAATTGCTGTATCAGGGTCACCCTTTAAACTGATCTCACCACCATTAAGTAAAATCACCTCCGAACACAGACGTCTTATTGCTCCCATGTTATGGCTAACGAAAATAACTGTTTTTCCTTCTGTGGCTTGTTCATCTAATTTGCCCATGCATTTCCGTTGAAACTCGATGTCACCTACTGCCAATACTTCATCAACTATCAATATATCTGGCTGTACATGCGCCGCTACAGAGAATGCTAGCCTGACTTGCATTCCACTTGAATATCTTTTAATTGGAGTGTCTATGAATTGCTCCACGCCCGCAAATTCTACGATTTCATCAAACTTATTTTTGATGTCTCCTCTACTCATACCGAGAATGGTTCCATTTAAATACACATTTTCTCTACCAGTTAAGTCTCTATGAAACCCAGTGCCTATCTCTAGCAAGCTTGATACTTTACCTTTTATAAGTGCACGACCGTGGCTCGGCTCGGTTATTTTAGACAGCACTTTCAGAAGCGTCGATTTACCTGCGCCGTTTTTACCTATTATGCCTAATTTTTCACCACTCTTTAACTCAAATGATATGTTCCTTAGGGCCCAAATTATGTCGGCAGCTTGGTCTGAATTATCATCAAATGAAGACAGCCTCCGAATCTGGTTAAATGTCCGGAGAGGCTTAGATAAAGTGCTAAAAACAGCACCACCAAACGTATCGGATGCTTTTTGTTGCACACCGATCCTGTAGCGTTTAGAAATATTTTCCACTTTTATTGCGTAATTACTCATTTGAATAAATCCTACATAACATCCGCGAAAATTCTTTCTGTAAACTTAAAATATGTCAATCCAATCACTGCTAAAACCAACGTCACAATAGTTCCAACAATTATTAAATCCCAGGGCATTGGAGTAGAACCTAATAATGCAGACCTGAACCCTTCAATAACTCCAGCCATCGGGTTAAGCCCATAAATCAATCGATATTTGTCTGGAATAATACTCACGGGATATACGACAGGAGAAGCGTACATCATCCCTTGCACTAAAAACGCTATGCCATGCCTAACATCCCTATATTGAATTGCTAAAGCCGCAAATAGAGATCCCAAACTAACAGATAATACAACCATCAACATCAGTAAAACTGGTAAAAACAAAACCCAAATTGTTGGACTGACTTGGTACCAAATCATTAATACAATAACTAATATAAATGCAATAAAGAAATCCACTAGCGTTGATAAAACTGTGGACATTGGCAAAACTAGTCTCGGAAAAAAAACCTTGCTTAATAAGTTTGAATTTTGAATTAAACTACCGGTAGTTAACATTAACGAATTAGAAAAATAAGCCCAGGGAACTAATGCTGTATAACTAAAAACTGCATAATCCATTCCGTTCGTATTTATTTTAACTAATTTCCCAAATATTACTGTGAAAACAATCATCAGAAACAATGGCTGAAGTACCGCCCAACCTATCCCCAGAACAGACTGTGTATATCTAGCTTTTATATCCCTTAAAACCAAATATAAAAGCATATCCCGGTATTCCCAAAGATCTCGAATAGTCAATATATCCCAGGTATTTCTTGGTTTTACAACGGTTACATGTTTCTCAGAATCATTCATTTGCGGTTACTAAAATTTGTGTCCTGTAAAATTGAATCGCTATACCACTCTGCCGTTTCTTTCAAGCCATCACTAAGCTTGGTTTCGGATTGAAAGCCGAATTTTTTTAACGCTCTAGAAGTATCTAATTTTCTTCGAGGTTGGCCGTCTGGTTTACTAGAATCCCATACAAAATTGCCCCCGTACCTAGTCGATTTAGCAATTTTTGAAGCTAAGGACTTAATGGTTACTTCTTCACCGGAGCCTAAATTAACTGGTTCTGAGCAATTATAAAATTCAGCACCAGCAACAATACCCTTGGCTGCATCATCTACAAACAAAAATTCTCTGGAAGCAGAACCTGTTCCCCAAACTTCTACATCAGTTAAGTTTTCATTGTTCGCTTTGACACATTTTTTTATTAAAGCAGGAATAACATGACTACTAGTATCATCAAAATTATCCCCCGGACCATAAAGGTTAGCAGGCAAAAGATTTATAGAATTGAATCCATATTGATCCCTGTAAGTCTGTGACTGAACTAATAGCATCTTTTTTGCTAACCCGTATGGGGCATTCGTTTCTTCTGGATATCCATCCCATAGTGCATCTTCACTAAATGGTGTAGTGGCAAACTTAGGATAAGAGCATACTGTGCCAACCGATACAAATTTTTCAATTTTTTCTTGCCAACAAGAATGGAAAAGTTGGACACCCATCATAAGATTCTCATAAAAATATTCTGCTGGATGCAATTTATTAGCCCAGATGCCACCAACTTTCGCGGCAAGATGAATAACAATATTTGGCTTGGCATCTTTAAGCAGACGAATTGCGTCTTCTCTATTGACTAAATTGTAATTAATACTCCTTGGAACAAATACTTCGGAGGCTCCGGATTCTATTAGACGTTCAACAACCTTGGTGCCTAAGAACCCGGCACCACCTGTTACTACCACTCTTTTTTTATTCCAAAAACCTTTAGAAACGTATTTCGATGTCACTTAGCTAATCCTGTTTTGAAAGCGCTTCCCCAGCGCCGCCCCATTTATGCCAATCCATATGGCTTGACTCAATTATTTTTTTTCCTTTACCAATTGGGGCGATGCCGATTGATTCCATATCTGCGTCGACCATTATAGAAATTAAATCGTGTATGTACACTTCTGGTTTCCATCCCAATATATTTGTGGCTTTACTTGGGTCAGCCTTTAATTCATCCACTTCTAGTGGCCTCAGATATCTATCATCTAATCTAACGAATTTTTTGTAATCCAATCCTGCATATTCAAATGCTATTCTTACAAAATCTTTAACTGAATTATTTTCCCCAGTGCCAATAACAAAATCTTGGGGTTCATCTGACTGAAGCATCATCCACATAGCTTCAACATATTCTGGAGCATAACCCCAATCTCTTTTAGCGTCTAAGTTACCCAAGTACAGTGAATCTTGTTTACCAGCTAAAATTTTTGCTACTGCCCTCGTTACCTTTCTAGTAACAAAAGTTTCTCCTCGTCTTGGACTTTCGTGGTTAAATAAAATCCCATTTACGCAGTGAATTCCATAGGCTTTACGATAAGTTACTGTCATCCAATATGAATAAACCTTTGCTGCCGCATATGGACTAAGCGGAGTAAAATTTGTGGATTCGCTTTGTGGAGGAAGTGCAGCCCCGAACATCTCACTGCTTGAAGCTTGATAAAAACGTGTAGTTATACCGCTTCTTCTAATCGCTTCGAGAATCCGAATTGTTCCTAAACCAGTAACATCACCAGTAAACGTCGGCATATCAAAACTTACCCTAACATGACTTTGAGCTCCTAAATTGTACACCTCATCCGGTTGTAGATTATAAATTAAGTTAACCAGTTGCTCTGAATTTGTAAGGTCTCCATGATGTAGAATTAAGCTTGCATTTGATTCATGGGGGTCTACATAAATATGATCAATTCGAGAAGTATTGAAAGTGCTAGAACGTCTTATGAGCCCATGAACTTCATAACCTTTGGAAAGCAGCAATTCTGCTAAATAAGATCCATCCTGGCCTGTAATACCTGTAATTAGAGCGCGCTTCACTTCACTTTTACCTTTAAAATAGTACTTTGTTTTAATATTTTGCTAACTATTATCTCTTATAACGCGTTTTGTATGGATATAGATAGTGAATGTAATTTTGATTAATTAGTGAAAATTGACATTACTACGGTATACACATGGATTGAAGGTGAATCGAGTCTCAGTTACGCTAATTACTGAAAATAGATTGTGTGACCATATTAGTAAATCGATTAAATATTCAGTCAGCTACTTTCGGAGGGTAAAATAACTAAACTTGGAGTAATCGGAGCAGGACCAGTCGGATTAGTAACGTCTGCAGGTTTTGCTACCTTAGAAAACGAAGTGATGTGCGTTGAAAGTAATCAGGAAATCCTGTCAGGCGTTTCATTGGGAAACGTCCCTATTTTCGAACCTGAACTAGAAAGTCTGATATCAGATTGTATTGAAAGCCGAACTTTACAATTCACAGATCAAATAAAAGACGTTCTTGAATTTGCTGAAGTCATTTTCATATGCGTAGGAACTCCACAAGCTGAAGATGGTAAAGCTGACCTTAGCCAAATAGATTCAGTGGCAATTGATATCGCTAAAAATTTGAGCGGGTACAAATTATTAGTAGAAAAAAGCACTGTTCCCACTGGGACACATGTTCGATTAAAAAACACAATGTCACTCCATTTAAAAAATAAGGTCGATTTTGACATTGCGTGTGTCCCCGAGTTCTTGAGAGAAGGGAGTGCAGTAAGAGATTTCTTTAACCCTGACCGGGTAATTCTAGGCATAGAGTCTGAAAATTCACGTCAATTACTTTCATCTATATATAAAGGTTTTGAATGTCCAAAAATATGGACAAACCCAGCTACAGCTGAATTAATTAAATACGCTTCGAACGGGTTCCTAGCAATGAAAATATCATACGCAAACATGTTGGCAGATATATGTGAGGTGACTGGTGCAGATGTCGAGTCTCTGATAGAAGGAATCGGTCAGGATTCAAGAATAGGGAAAGCATTTATCAACCCAGGAGTAGGATATGGTGGCAGTTGCCTCCCAAAAGATGTTAGCGCATTTATTGATATTTTTGACCAACATAAAGTCAATAACGGTTTACTAAAGGAGGTCGAATCTATTAATCGGCTACGGCCACAGCAAATAATAACGAAATTAAAATCTTCGATAAAAAATCTAGAAGATAAGAAAATTGCAGTATGGGGACTGGCCTTTAAACCCAATACGGATGACGTAAGAAATGCCCCTAGTTTGGAAGTGGTAAGTAGGTTGATTGAAGAAAAAGCTATCGTTAATTGCCATGATCCACAAGCGACAAATCAGTTTAAAAAAGCATTTGACCAAAATGCAAATGTAAACTTTTTTGATGACAAGTACGCAAGTGTCATGAAATGTGATGCACTTATAATTCTTACTGAGTGGCCTGAGTACTTTGAAACCAATCTAGAGCAATTAAAAACTAAAATGGAAACCCCGTTAATTATAGATGGAAGAAGCGTATTTAAACTTGATGAGGTTCAAAAGTCTGGATTCGAATACAAAGCTTTCGGTTTAAAAGAAAATAATAATTGGCAGGCGTAATATGAAAAGAATAAAGCAAAACAGGGATTACTAAAATAGTGAGACAGGTACTTATAAATAAGCAGGGGAAATTGACTGTGGCTGAAATCCCAGCCCCAACAGTTGAACCAGGTAAAGTTTTAGTTAAAACAGAATATTCTGTAATTAGCTCTGGCACTGAAGTAGCCACCATAAAACATCATAGTTCAGGGCTTGTTTCTAAGGCTATATCAAAACCAGAATTAATAGGTAAGCTAGCCGTTCAGGTCATGGAGAATGGACCTGTTCGAACAGTAGAATTCATAAAAGACAACCTTACTCGCTGGACTGCTCTTGGATATAGTGCATCCGGCACTGTTTTAGAAGTTGGTGATAATGTTTCAAAAATAAAAGTTGGAGATAAGGTCGCATGTATAGGTTCTGAATATGCATACCACGCTGACGTAATATGTGTGCCTGAAAATTTGGCTGTCCAAGTACCTGAAGGAGCGAGTTTACAAAATGCTGCTTTTGCGCCTATTGCTGCGATAGCTACTCAGGCCACGCGCAAATGTCAAATTTCTATCGGGGAAACAGCAGCAGTCATCGGTTTAGGATTAGTAGGACTCTTAACCTGTCAAATCTTAAGTCTTAGTGGATGTCGGGTAATAGGCATTGATCCAAGCGCAAACCGAAGGAAGCTTGCCATGAAAATGGGGGCGCTTAATTCAATTGCAGGTGATGAAGGGATCAAGGCAGCAATCGAGTCTCACACTGACGGATTAGGTGTAGATGTCTCGGTAATCACTGCAGCATCCGAGACCAGTGCACCAGTAATGCTCGGATCAGAGCTTTGCAGGGAAGGCGGGAAAATAGTCGTGGTGGGAGATGTAAAATTAGACATTGACCGTAACGTTATGTACCGAAAAGAACTCGATCTTATAATGTCTAGATCGACCGGCCCCGGAAGATATGACTTCGAATACGAGGAAAGGGGGCATGATTATCCAAGTCAGTATGTTAGATGGACTGAAGCGCGAAATGTTGACTCCTGCCTTAAGCTAATGGCCAATGGATCACTAAATATCGAGTCTATTATTACTAATGAAATAACTGTAGATCAGATAGATAAAGCATATGAACTTCTATCTACACAAGATTCAACAGTAGCTGTATTAATAAATTATGGTGATTCTTCTAAAAAGCCTAACATCTCTACGCGATTAGATATAAAACCATTAAAACCATTGGATTCTAGTGTAATCGGGGCTGCAGTAATCGGAACAGGTGAGTTCGCGAAAGCCATTACTTTACCCAATATCCGTGCCAATAATAACTTTCAATTAATAGGCGTATCAAATCGGACTGGCCATACTGCAGAACATGC
>QGNM01000002.1 GCA_003228095.2 Chloroflexota bacterium
ACGAGCATGCTGATTTTTGGCAAACGATATAATATTTCATGTGTGTAAAGGTGTGTTAATTGTATATACAAGTGTGTCTAATAAAGATCGATGACTAAGTTTATATTTGTTACAGGTGGCGTAGTAAGTTCAGTTGGCAAGGGCATTAATGTCGCATCAATTGGCCGACTACTAAAAAGTCGTGACTTGAAGGTGACTGTTCTTAAACTTGACCCATACCTTAATGTAGATCCTGGAACGATGTCGCCTTACCAACATGGGGAAGTGTACGTAACGAAAGATGGATCAGAAACTGATTTAGATTTGGGCCATTATGAACGATTTATTGATATGGATTTGACTAAATCTTCAAACGTCACTGCTGGACAAATTTATAGTGAAGTTATATCCAAAGAGCGTGGCGGTGAATACCTGGGGGGAACCATACAAACGATACCTCATGTAACGGATGCCATAAAGCAAAAAATTTCGATCCTGGCCGAAGAAAGCTCAGCTGACGTAGTGGTGGTAGAAGTCGGTGGAACAGTCGGTGATATTGAAGGGCTCCCGTTTTTGGAAGCTATACGTCAAATGAGAAATGAGGTTGGGCGAGATAATGTTATGTACATCCATGTAACCTTGCTGCCTTACATTTCATCTACTGGCGAGATAAAAACAAAGCCTACACAACACAGTGTTCGTGAATTACGTAGTATTGGAATTCAACCTGATGCTATTGTATGTCGAAGTGACCATGCTATCGACGAGGAAATTAAATCAAAAATTTCAATCCATTGTGATGTTTCTAAAAACGGGGTAATTTCATTGCCAAACGTCGAATCTGTGTATGAAGTTCCATTGATATTGGAACAAGAGGGGTTAGGTGACCTGATAGTTGATTGCCTCGCATTGCCATCGGCCATTAATGACATGGATAATTGGCGTGAAATGGTTTCGTCGATACACGAAATAAAAAAAGAAACAAAAATTGCTATAGTTGGTAAGTATATGGAACTGGAAGATTCCTATCTTTCTGTTAAGGAAGCGTTAATACATGCGGCAGCACATCAGAATTTATCAGTCAATATATCGTGGGTGGCATCAGAAGATATAGAAAAGCACGGACCTTCGGAATACTTGGATTCTGTTAACGGAATTGTGGTGCCTGGTGGATTTGGCCCAAGAGGCATTGAAGGAATGATTAAGACTGTAGAGTATTGTAGGGAAATGGATGTTCCTTACTTAGGATTATGTTTGGGTATGCAGGTAATGGTGATAGAAGGGGCACGGTCTATTCTTCAACTGAATGACGCAAATTCGTCCGAATTTGAGTTGGAAACACCGAATCCTGTGATCTACTTAATGAGTGAACAGGAAGGCCTTATGGATACAGGGGGCACGATGAGACTTGGGGTTTATCCATGTAAATTGATCGATGGATCTCGTGCAAAAAAAGCTTATGGTCAGGATTTAGTATACGAAAGGCATAGGCATAGATTTGAAGTTAATAACAAATATCTCGATAGTTTTGCGAGAGCGGGTTTCGAAGCAACGGGATTATCTCCTGATGGACAGCTGGTTGAAATAGTGGAATTTAAACATCACAGATTTATGCTTGGCGTTCAATTCCATCCAGAATTTCTATCTAGACCGAATAGGCCCCATCCACTATTTACTGAATTTGTAAATTCAGCTAAAAATACACTTAGAGAAGGTGGACAGCACTCAATGCTTCTTGATAAAAATGAGAGGACTCGCTTAAAGCGTATTCGAGGCACATCTAAGGATGCGCTGGCTGAAACGCAAAAACCTAGGTAACGTATCTACTATGTCATTTACTGTTAAACATAATTATGCTAATGTTCTGAGGTGCTCCTTTGCGAATATTTCTTGATACTGCCAATGTAGATGAAATACGACAAGCTGCTCGAATGGGAGTAGTTAGTGGAGTAACAACAAACCCCTCTCTTGCTGCAAAAGAAGGTATTGGCACTGCAGCAAACTATAGAGAAGCAATTCTGCAAATAACGGATATCATTGATGGGCCAATTTCAGTCGAAGTAGTTAGCTTAGAAGCGGAAGCGATGACTGAAGAGGGTTGGGGTATTTCAAAATGGCATCCTAATGTTGTTGTTAAATTGCCTAGTACGACCGCTGGCTTAGAGGCTATGCATAGCCTCTCTAAGGATGGGGTGAAAATAAATCAAACTCTTTGTTTTTCTTTAAATCAAGCAATATTAGGCTCACAAGCCGGATCAAGTTACGTGAGCCCGTTTATTGGTCGTTTGGATGACAAGGGGCATGATGGGATGGATTTAATTAGGGATATTGTGGAAGTTTTTAAAATACATCAAATAAAAACTGAAGTACTTGCCGCAAGCATTAGGAGCCCGTTGCATTGCATTATGGCTGCTAAAGCTGGTGCTCAAATAGCTACAATACCTTACAAGATTCTATGTGGAATGATGGAACATCCTTTAACGGATGCAGGTTTGGACAGTTTTACAAAAGATTGGGAGTATGCTTCAAAATCGTAATTAACCTGTAGTTAGACTTCTAGATTTATAATTTTTTAATAACTTATGAACCCAATATTACAACTACTTTACATTGATTATTGATTTGATTCAGATCCAGTAAATTTTTATACATTATAAGCACAACAAAGATAATATTTTGGACCTTTAGATTATGAACTTAACAGAAATACAACAATTAACAGAAGATGATATAAAAAAGATGGCTATAGAAGTCGGCATGCCTGAAAGTGGGCTTTCAGGTAGGCGCAATGAACTACTCAACAAAGTTTTAAACAAATACAGCGAGCGTGAAGACTTTAATATTATTGCAGATGGAATACTGTCAGTTCTAAACGATGGGTATGGGTTTTTGAGGCAAGTAGGTGGGCAGCAAGGATCTAGTGATGTCTATGTGTCACAATCGCAAATACGAAGATTTAGTTTAAGGACTGGTGATGAGGTAAGTGGACAAGTTAGGGCTCCAAAACAAGGGGAACGATATTTTGGTTTAACTAGAGTTGAAGCGGTAAACGGGATAGACCCTGAGGCCGCGAGGAATAGGCCTAAATTTGAGAAGTTAACCCCGATTCACCCTTTAGAGCAAATTAAGTTACAAACATCAAGTAAAAGTATATCTGCTAGGTTGATAGACATGTTGGCGCCAGTAGGTAAAGGTCAGCGAGGAATGATAGTTTCACCTCCAAAAGCTGGTAAAACTACATTGCTTAAAGAGATAGCTGCAGGAATAACAGAGAATTCGCCAAATATCCATTTGATGGTGGCGCTGATTGGAGAAAGACCTGAAGAAGTAACAGATATGCGAAGGTCGGTTAAAGGAGAAGTGTTTAGCTCGACTTTTGACGAGCCAGTTGAAGACCATACTAGAGTAGCAGAGTTAGTTTTAGCTAGATCAAAGCGATTGGTTGAAGCTGGTAAAGATGTAGTGATCTTATTGGATTCTTTAACCAGGTTAACGCGAGCATATAATCTTGCCGTGCCGACAAGTGGTAGAACTCTGTCCGGTGGAATAGACCCAATCGCCCTATATCCTCCAAAAAAGTTTTTTGGAGCAGCTAGAAATATGGAAGAAGGTGGAAGTCTAACAATTCTAGCCGCATGTTTGGTTGAAACTGGTAGCCGAATGGACGATGTAATTTATGAAGAATTTAAAGGCACAGGCAATATGGAAGTTCATTTAGATAGAAAGTTGGCTGAGCGCAGAATGTTTCCTTCTATAGATATACAAAAAAGCGGAACCAGGCGTGAAGAATTATTAATGAGCGAAGAAGCTTTAAAGCAGGTTTGGCTGCTGAGACGCATGCTAAGCATGGCGGATTCAAGAAGTGATGGTAATTCCCATGAAGTGATTGAGAATTTATTTTCTCGTTTGTCTAAAACGAAAAATAATGATGAATTCTTATCTAACCTGGGTCGAGAATTAGTAAAATAAGTATTAATAAATTTATCAAAATCGAGCCATTACACTGAAAAAGTTGCATAAAGCAGGAAATTCAGCGTAACTATACTTAAGAATTGGGCAAAAGTTAAGAAAAGTATAAAAAAATTGGGTTGTAAAACAAAGGATTAGTAGTAGACTTATTGCAAATCTTTGGAATCCATTAACTTTTAGAGGTAAAAATACAACAAAATCCTTACGTTACAGGCCTTGACATTAAGCTTGGGCGTAAGTTAAATTTAATGTCTCAGTAGCTCGTAAAAGCCGATTTATCGGCGTAAACAAGCAAATACATGAGACACGAGGAACGGAACATAAGCTTCCGGGACGCGCTTTATGCCGTTCTGAGAAATATTTAAGACTTTAGTGTGCATATCAAATATTTTAAGATAAGATATGCATTACGAGAAAAATTTCGGATCTTTTAATTAAGAACTACTAAGGGGGTAGGCTGTGAAAAGCAAGCAAAGACTGGCGATACTCTTCGGCGCTGTGGTAGCGTTGTTGACGTTGCTTTATGTGGTACCAATGTTTGGTGCTACTGGCACAATTCGCTTTCCGTCAACTGCAACATCTACGACAGACTTGTCATGGGTGCGTCAGGACGGATCGTTGATTTTAGAGGTAACTGATGCTGATTTAAATACATCAGTATCAAATGAGATCAGGATATTATTTAACCAAACATGTCCTGCAGGCACTCAGTTTAATTTGAGCACAGGTGGTAGCTCAAGTTCAACGATGGCAACTTTAAGCAGTACGGGCAACGCGCTAAGTGTTGTTCAGGCTCCTATAATTGACACTGACGGTAACGGTTCGATTGACTCAAATGATTTTGCGTTAACATCGACTAATTCCTTGAAGTTAATTGGTGCAAACGCAGGTACTGGCTTACTCACTTTTCAATGTAGTGCAGAGATAGCTAATATGGCTGTCGTCGACCTCAACTACTCAAGTGGTGACACTGACAAGACAGCAGCTTCTGGCTCTGTTACAGGGGATGTATATGTAACATCTGACGCAGAAACAGTTGCAACAACTGTGATGCTTGAGGAAACCACTAAGACTAGTGGTAAATTCCAAGGAACGTTGCTTCTTACATCAACAAGTTCCACAAGCTCACCAGTATGTAACACTGTCGCTGGTTGTACAGGAAATGACAAAAGAACTCAAACCATGGGTCAGACTTTGACCAGCACGTTTGGTTCCACGGACAATGACGCTACAGCTAATGCGTATACTACTCTTGCATCTCTAGTTCCTGAGGGACAAATAGAGAGCGGGGCATATGCAGTAGGTTCACTTAAGGTGAACACAGCTGACACAGTTACATACAAGTTTGATGATGCTACTTCAACTGGCACTGCCAGCCCAGTAAGCTCGACTATAACTGTAGAGACGACAGCACCTTCATATGCTAACCCGTCTCCTGCGCATAACACGAATACCAGGGATAACATGCCTGGTCTAGCTATATCCTTAACTGACTCACAGTCACTAGTATCGAAGACTGTGATGAAGATATTGATTGCTATCGACACTACAAACACACCAGATGGTGCGATAGATGACTCTGTGTTAATAACGATTGCTTCATCTGATTACTCGGCTATTACAGATGGGTACTCCATATCACAGAATATGTCGACTATTGACGGTAGTGAGCAGAACCAAGACCACATCATATATTGGTGGGCCGTTGGACAAGATGCAGCTGGGAACATAGTCGTTTCGGACGCAGAGCCAACTGTGCCTGTGACTGGAGTGGCTGACGCATGTACTGCGAAGACGTTTAGTACTGAACACGCAGATGCAACAGCTGATTCCATAAACAGCATCACTGTTACTACTTCTGCTAACGTTTACGGTTGTCAGGGATACAAGATAACTGTAGACAGGACCATTCCTAACCTAACTGGCGCTGTTGTCGGTCCATGGTGGGATACTACTAGCGTAGCTACTGATAAGACTGAAGCTACTGTTACAAAGACAAAGAGCACTGCTCTTAAACTACAGTTCGATGGAGCGTTAGACACGACAACAGTTGACGCTACTGACTTTACTGTAGCCGGCGGAACAGTAACTGCTGCAGAGGTTTTCGCTGGTGATTCAGATGCTGTATTCTTGACATTAGAAACAGCACTCGCACCAGATTCTAAGCCTAAAGTTTCATTAGTAGGTGAAGTGAAAGACTCCGCTGGTAACTCAGCAAGTGCAGATTCAATAACTGCAGCTACAGATTCTGTGGCTCCAGCATTGACTCTAAACGTATCTACTACAGCTACTCCGGATTCAACATCCACCGGTGGCGTAGTTAGACCTGTTACCAACGATAAGGCTACTGTAGCGCTTACTTCCAACGAAAAGGGAACGAACATTACAATTTCAGTTGTAAGGTTCGGAACTTCTGATGGAGCTACGATTACAAGGCCAACAATTTATCACGCTAACAACGTTTCTACTGAAACTGTTCTAACGCAGACAGGTGGTCCTACAGTTTGGGCAGCAACAGCTGACATGACTGGTGACGGTCTGTATAACGTAAGAGCAGCAGCAAGAGATTTGAATAGCACCAGTAACTATGGAGCAGCTGGTACAAGTTCAACAGCAGCAGTAGATATTTCTGCAGCAACAGTTGTTATGTTCGAGTTGGATACAGGAATTCCTACTCCAACAATCTTACCTAGCACAGCTGCAGGTACAGACGATCCTAATACAATCATTTCTGTAAACTTCTCTGATGAAGGTAAGGAATATGGTTTGACATCAGCAGGTGTTTGGTCAAATACTGCCTCAACAGTAGTAACTGATCTCGACACTCACGGAACGGTAACACTTGAGCATATCAAGCACACTACTCCAGCCGGAGTACAGACTGATATCACAACATCGTTCTCAACTGCTGACAACGTTAGGTTCCTATTCAAGGCTTCTGGCCTAGCAATAGGTATACATAAGATCGACGTTAAAGCTAAGGACGTCGCTGGAAACAAAGTGACCTTCACTCAGCACTTATTTACTTTGTCGCAGAGAGCAGACACTGAGATTCCTTTGACTCCTGGTTGGAACATGATTAGCTTACCTGCTGACCCATCGGATACTTCCGTTGATTCAGTAATCGGAACTGCACCTGTGACTACGGTTATGGCGTACGACCCGACTACTGCAGCAAAATGGCTGATCGCATCGAGAGATTCAGCAAGCGACACGTTTACAGGAACATTGACTGATATGATTTCTGGACACGCTTACTGGGTACTTACCGATACGTTCCAGTCAATTAAGACATACATAGCAAGGTCAGGAGTATCTTCAGACGATGCAACACCTTCGATACCTGCAACTATTAGCTTAGTTAAAGGTTGGAACCTAGTTCCAGTGTTGGATCTAAGTGGATCCCTAACCTATGCGACCGGACAGAATTCGAGTGCTTACTTCTGTGGTGCAGTAGCTTGTGGTAACGCAGCTAGCACAACTAAAGTAACGACTGTCTACTGGTACGACACGTTGAACAGTAGGTGGGTTAAACTCGACCTTACTGACTCAACTGCGGACTACGCTGATGATGAAGAACATGTCAGAATCGGTCGAAGCTACTGGGTATATGCTTCAGATAGCGGAATAATCACTCCGTAATCGAAGCTAAAACCAGAAAGGTCTAGATAAATAAAGACCTCCCTTCTCCAAACAGTTGTGGGAAGGGAGGTCTTTTTAATGTACTCTTATTAGAAAGAGAATATTAAAAACCCCTTTCAGTTTTACGATAGAATTAGTAAGCTCCACTGAAGATATGAACCCGGAGGTCAAATTGGTTATATCTAGTTATAGAAAGATAGCACTTCTAATGATGGTGCTATTAATGACGCTTCTTTACAGTCAAATACTTTCAGCACAAGAGATACCGCAGTTTCCAGACGCTTATACCGGACGTGCAGAGTTATCTGATGGCTCAAAGATGCCAGATAATGTTCAGATTTTTGTAAGGGTATTAGAGTATGAAAGTGCGCCTGTTCCAATAGTAAACGGGGAGTATGAGTATTTGGCCGTTTTCCCAGGAGGAACAAAGTACCTTAGTAAAGTTAACAACAATGGTGAATGTTCCCTCATAGCTCTAGTCGTAGAAGATTATGATCGAAATAACTGCGTATTGTTTTACGCTGTTATTTATGATGCTAGTGGTGACGTGATAATTGATAGTGTCCAAGCGTCAGAAATCCGTCCTTACAAGGGATTTCATATCGACCTAGATTTTACGCTGACATTTGATAGGGTGCCTGTTGTACCTCCCACTCCTACGCCTGTACCTCCAACACCTACTCCTACACCTGTTCCTACTCCTACGCCTGTACCTACAGCCACACCCGTTGCAGCTCAGCCTACTATACTCGGAGGGACGATAATTGTTGCAGGCTCACTAGTCCCTGCAAACGCAGAACTAATTGCTGTGGTTGGTGACTACACTTCAGCTCCCGCATTTATCATAGGCGATGAATTTAAAAATTTAGTTATCGACCCGGTCGATCCAAAATATATTGATTTAGAAATAATATTTTTACTTGACGGTATTCCTTCTAGGGTAACGGTACCTTTTGAAAGCGGAGGCCGAAACAAAGAACTTGAACTCATCTTTGAAGGTATGCCAGCGCCAACAGCGGTGCCAGCTAAGGCTGAACTTGAATCGACAAATACAGCTGTTCCGCCAACGCCTGTGCCTGAACCAACCCAAACGCCGGTAACTCTTGCAGCTACTCCAGTGGTTGTGGCTACTGAACCCGATGAAGAGACAATAGTGGTTCCAGAAGAAGAATTTTTCGGCACATGTACAGCTCCTGATCAAAAATCAGTTCCTGTCGAGCAAAGTGTAGCTAACGGGTTACTAATACTGGCTCCATTGGGGCTGTTGTGGGCGTATCGTCGGTATCGCAAGAAATAGGCTTATTTCTAGAGACTTAAATAACATAAGGCACCCCACAGGTGCCTTACTGTGTTTAGAATCCCTCTATGTCGAAATCGCGGGTTAAAAATGACTGTGTATCATCGAATCACATGACCTAGTTGGATCGATATCAATTTATATTAGTGACTCCCCTTTTAAGTCAAATGAGGAATATAATATAAGTTCGTGCGATTCATTTTTACTTTTCCAAATGACAAATAATAAACATGACAACTAAAAAAAGAGACTATTATGAGGTGCTAGGAGTACCTCGCGCAGCATCTGAAGAAGATATTAAAAAGGCTTTTAGAAAACTAGCTCTGAAATATCATCCAGATCGCAATAAAGCAGAAAGTGCTGAGTCCAAGTTTAAAGAAATAAATGAAGCTCACCAAGTTTTATCTGATTCATCTCTTCGAGCCAAATATGATCAATTCGGACACCAAGGCGTGTCTGATCAAGCTGGATCTGGTTTTGAAGGATTTGATAATTTTGCTGGATTTGGAGATATATTCGAAACGTTTTTCGGAGGAAATGCTGGACATCAGGCTGGTAGCCGAAATACCCAAGGAGCAAGCCTTCAAACTTCTGTGACAATTGAATTCCAAGATGTTGTTAATGGAATCGAACGAAAAATAGACCTTATTAGATCTGAAAGTTGTAGCAAATGCAGGGGATCTAAATGCGAACCAGGATCAGAGTTAAAGTCATGCTCTAGCTGTAATGGACAAGGCAGGGTTAGAAGAGCCTCCCAAGGCATGTTCGGACAGTTTGTTCAAGTAGTTGCTTGTAATGGGTGTTCTGGAGAAGGGCAAATTGTAACTAATCCGTGTAAGCAATGTAAGGGCCGTGGTTTTGAGCGCCAAAAGAGAAAGTTGGCTGTTACAATTCCAGCCGGCATTGAGGACGGGAATCAACTCAAGTTAACTGGAGAGGGTGAAGCTAGCGCAAATGGCGGTAGGCCTGGCGATTTGTTCCTATCAGTAAATATAAAGAACCACCCATTATTTATACGTCAAGGTAATGATGTAAAGCATGAGCAAATCATTGATATTGTACAAGCTAGTCTGGGAAGTAAAGTTTTAGTGACTACGCTAGATGGTGAAGCAGAATTAGACATACCTGCGGGCATTCAATCTGGTCAAGTCATCAGGTTACGTAATAAAGGCATTCCTTATCTTAGAAATCCAAAAAAACGAGGAAGTCAGTTAGTTGAAATAGTAGTTGAAGTACCTCGAGCATTATCAAAAAAGCAACGTGAAATTTTACAATCATTTGGTTCTACACTTGACAGCATGGATGATCGTTGGTCAAAGAAAATAAAAGATGTAACTAAGGGTAAATAAAGTATTAAACTAAAATAATTGAGTTTAATGTTTATATTATTTGAAGAAAAACCTCAATGAATCCTGATATTACATGGATCGAACTTAGTGTTAAAACCCATTCAGAATTTGTGGAGCCTATATCCGAACTGTTTAGTACATATGGCGACGGAAATAATGTTGTTGAGATTGAGGGTGGATATAACCCTGATGAAGGAGAAATTCCGCCATACCAAGGTTGGGTAACAGTTAAAACATATATTCCTAAGGATTCTACATATTTAAAGAAACAAGGTGCAATTCAAGCTGGTATAGAACTTTTCAGGTTAGTAGGGCAAATACAGTCGCTAAAATGCAAGGAACTATATGAAACAGAATGGAGGCAAGCGTACAAAAAACATATTGGACCCATTACTATTGGTAAAAGAATTGCTATCGTTCCCAGCTGGGTTAATGACTATAATCCAGGTTGTCGATTTGTAATTAAATTGGATCCTGGGTTAGCTTTCGGGACTGGGCATCACCCCACTACAAAAATGTGCCTAGAGTTAGTTGAAAATTTAATAGAGCCTGGTTCAACAGTTTTAGATTTGGGCTGTGGCTCTGCCATTCTCTCAATTGCAGCAGCGAAATTAGGCGCTAAACAAGTTACAGCATTGGACATTGATCCACAGGCCATTAGGGCAGCTGAACAAAATGTCATAGATAATGATGTTGGAGGTATAGTCAACTCCTATCTTGGAAGTTTAAATGATATTGGAGTGCAGAAAAAATGCCAGTTATTGATTGCGAATATATCTTCAAAAGTGATAATAGATATTTTACCTAAAATCAGTGCGCATTTAGATTCCGGAGGGAAAGCGATTTTATCCGGAATTGTTGTTGATAGAAAGAAAGTAATTGAGGGACATATAAGAGATGCAGGCTTTCAAGTCCACAACGATATAATCAGTGAAGATTGGGTGTGCTTTTCAGTTTATAAATAATATCAAAGAAATAAATTAAGGGTTTAATTCCATTCTGAGACTGGGTTTCGACCCAAAAGGGCTGACATTGCATCTTTTATGGAGAGGCTTTCATATAATATGCCGTAAGTACATTTAGTTATTGGCATATCTACTTTTAGCCTTCTAGACAACTTGATTACTGCAGCTGTGGTCATTACACCTTCAGCAACTTGGTTCATTGATTGCAATGCGTTCTTTAAGTCCATGCCTGAAGCCAGTTTGAACCCGATTGTACGGTTTCTGCTTAATTCACTGTAGCACGTGGCTATCATGTCACCCATGCCTGCTAAACCAGCAAGGGTTAATGGGTTACCTCCTGCTGCTGCTGATAATCTGACCATTTCAGCTAAACCTCTGGTCACAAAAGCTGATTTGGCGTTATCTCCAACTTTCATACCGTCACATATTCCAGCACCTATCGCAAAGATGTTTTTAAGTGCACCACCTAGTTCTACTCCAACTATGTCATTGTTTGTATAAACACGAAATAATTCAGAACTGAATACATCCTGAATTCTTTTAGCATGGATTTCAGAAGCGCAAGCTATAACCGTGGTTGATGGTTTCCCTTGCAAAATTTCGCTTGCAAGATTTGGTCCTGACAGAACACATAAAGTTCCATTCCAACCAACTTCTAATTCTTCATGTATCATTTCAGTTATACGGAGACCAGTCGTTATTTCTAGTCCTTTTGTCGCACTTACCAAAATAGCTTCAGGTTTAATGAAACTTGAAATGCAACGGATATTTGCACGGATAGTATTGCTTGGTACGGCTATTACAACTATGTCTGCAACTTCGATGGCTATTTTGGGAGAGGATGTTACTGTTAAAGTACTTGGGAATGGGACACCGGGAGTAAATCTGCTATTTTCACCTGCCTTGATTAGTGTTTCAGCTTCCTCATCCGTTCTGGCTAATAGTCGAACTATGATACCTTTTCTTGCAAGTAATATTGCTAGAGTAGTACCCCAACTAGTTGTTCCTATAACAGCGACTGTTTTTGTTTCTTGTGTATTCATGTTTAAAACATTTATTAGGTTTACTTTAAATTTTTTATCCTTCTCTAAATTTACGTTCCTCCCCTTTTATTAAACGTTGAATATTGTCAAAATGTCGTATGACTATAATGGGTCCACCAATTGCTCCAAACCATATGAATTCTGGTGGAGGTGCGCCTCCGGGAAGATTGATTTTAAATGCGGCAAAAATTATTAAAGCTAAGCAACCAATACTGGCCCCTATCATTGATCCAATAGACATATAACGAGAGATATAAACTATACTTAGGCCAATTACTGTCGCGATTAATCCTGCCCAAGGATTAAGTATAAATAGTCCGGCCCAACCAGTGGAAATTGCTCTACCTCCACGAAAGCCAGCAAATACAGGAAACATATGACCTATTATGGCAGCTAGTCCGGCAGCAGATTCAGCTCCCGGGGTGTCTGTCAATATTCTAGCTAGGACTATCGCAATTACAGCCTTAGACATGTCTAGAATTAGCACGGTGAGACCTACTTTTTTTCCAGAAACACGTATCACGTTGGTCATACCTGTTTTTCCACTACCGCTATCTCGAACGTCCACTTTAGTAATTAATTTTGTTGCTATAAGGCCAAAAGGAATAGATCCAAGAACATATCCAACTACGATAAAAACCAAATAGTCCATTACTGCTCTCCTCTTCCTTTAAATCGCATTTTTAAAGGAGCTCCTTCAAAACCATAGGCTTTCCTTATACTGTTTTCTAAGTACCTGCGATATGAGAAATGAACTAAGTCACTTTTATTTACATAAAAAGTAAATCCTGGTGGGCCACAAATATCTTGAGTTACTCCAAATACCTTCAATCCATGTCTTGGATTTGATGCTGGGGGGTGATCGGCAACTGCATTAAGTACAGTTCTTCGTAAATCATATCTTGGCAGACTTTGACTCCATTGTGCATGTACTTTAAATACTGTATCTAGCATTGAATCGAGGCCAGTTTTGTTTAAAGCGGAAGTAAACTGTATCGGTACAAAATGAATAAACTTCATTTTTTCTCTAATAATCTTTTTTGCGTCATCTTTTGACATTCCTTGGCTTTTAGATAGATCCCATTTGTTAACCACAATTACAATCCCCCTGTATGCCTGTAGTAAATAACTGGCAACGTGTGAATCTTGACTTGTAGCTAATTCTGATGCATCTAATACTAATAAACATACTTCTGAGCGATCCACAGCCCTTATTGATCTAATTACGCTGTAATTCTCTATTCCAGGTTCGACACTTCCCCTACGTCTTATACCGGCAGTATCAATTAGCAGTATAGATTTATCTTTATGGCTAATTGAGCTATCTATAGCGTCTCTAGTTGTTCCAGGCACGTGACTAACAATCGAGCGATTATCACCCGTTAATGAATTTAACATTTGCGATTTTCCAACATTTGCTCTTCCAATTATGGCCAAACGTACGTCTGACTCAAATTCATTATTTAAATCGTTATTGGGCAGCCGTTCAATTACGGAAAGCATTAAGTTGTCAACTCCATGGTTGTGGTACGCACTAATGGGTATAGGATCTCCCAATCCAAGTTTATAAAATTCAGCCGTATTAGCTTCCCTTTGAAAGTTATCTGCTTTATTAACCGCCAACACTACTTGATTCCCTGCGACTCTAAGTTTTTGAGCAACTTCTACGTCATCAGGAGTAATGCCTGTATTTGCATCTGTGGCGAATATAATTACATCCGCATCTGAAATAGCTACGTCAACTTGCGATTGCACTTTATCTAATATCTCAGATGGAGTAGATAAGTTGGTATTGGCGGATTCAAGACCGCCGGTATCAACTAGCAAGAATGTTGTGTCCGCCCATTCCGTTTGAGTAATTAGGCGGTCACGCGTTGTTCCGGCAATATCGGATACTATCGCCTGCCTGTCACCAATAATTCTGTTAAATATAGTTGATTTACCAACATTTGGACGACCAACGATAGCCACTAAAGGGATAGCATGATTTTTCATTTACTTATTACCTATTTTAATAAGCTTGACAGGATTGCTTTTTGCATATGAAGTCTATTTTCTGCCTGATCGAATACAACGGATTGTGGATGATATAACAGCCCTGAAGATATCTCCTCGCCGTCGTGGGCCGGCATGTCATGCATAAATATCGCTTCATTTTTTGCCAAGTTTATTATTTCTGGAGTGACTTGATATCCCCCAAAGTCTTGTATTCTTTGTTTTGATTGATCTTCATCGCCCATACTAACCCAAACATCTGTATAAATTACATCTGCCTTTTCGACAGCAGCATGTGGGTTTTGGTTCCATTCGAGATTAGATCCAGTCTTTTGTGCTTGTGCGAGTGCTGTTTTCCAGATGGCACCATCAATTTTATACTTTTCTGGACTACACATTGTAAAGTTTACCCCAAGTGCAGCTGCACATAATGCCAAGCTTATTGCCACATTGTTACCATCTCCGATAAAAACAATCTTAGTATTTTCAATATGACCTAACTTTTCGTCTATTGTTAACATGTCGGATAATGCTTGGCAAGGATGTTCTATATCAGATAGAGCATTTATTATGGGAATAGAACAACTCTCCTCAAGTAGTGTAAGTGTTTCATGATCGAATACTCGAGCAATTATCCCATCGAACCATCTATCTAAAACATTTGCTATATCTTTTACAGGTTCTCGGTTTCCCATGCCAATATTATTATTATCTAGATAAACACAATTACCTCCTAATTGCTTTATTCCAAGTTCAAAACTAGCTCGAGTTCGAAGCGAAGGCTTTTCAAACAACAAAGCCAAGGATTTATTTTTAAGCGAGTGTTCAGAAATCTTCTTACCTGCCTTAAGATCTTTGGCTAGTAATATAAGATTTTTGATCTGATTATTAGTTAAATCAGATATAGACAATAAATTTTTCATCAAACAATTTTCCTTAAGGCCGGATAATAAGTCACAATTTCCTAAAACCGCAAGGTAGAAGGGTGAAGTTAAATGATTATTAATAGATAATATTATCAATAAAGTCATGTATAAAGACATTAAAGCAAAAAGTGTAGCCTTAAACGGAAGCACAATAGAAATCGAGTGGAGTGATGGAGAGGCGTCTAAATACAATGCAAGAGATATGCGTCTTAACTGTGGATGTGCGGAATGTGTTGAAGAATGGAGTAAGCGGCAAATCCTGGATCCAGCATCTGTACCTATTGATATAAGAGCGGAAGATTATATTTTGGTGGGTAACTATGCAATACAATTTCTGTGGAGCGACGCGCACTACACTGGTATATACCCATTTGACGTCATTAGAAAACTTTTTCCATCTACTGGAAATAACGTTTCCAAATGCGAAACTTAAAATCAATGTTTTTCAATATCAATCTAATCGATGAAGTTAAGACCTAGAATGAAAATGAAACTTCCAAACGCAGCATTTTTTGATCTTGACGATACGATTTTGGGAACGACTGAATGCTCTAATACCTGCTGGAAATTATTGTCAGAAGAATATGCTTATATATTTCAACAAAATGGTCATCCAGATATAAGTCCAGAAGATATTGTGAGATCAATCAGCAATTTTCGTTTGTGGTTTTGGTCTGATGAAAATCGTAATCAATCTGGAAGATTGAACCCGGAACAAGCTCTTTTAGAAACTATTAAAGGTGGATTAGAGACGCTTGGCATCAAAGATTCAGCAATAATCGAGTCAATGTCTCATAAGTGGGACAATATGAGATGGGAAATTTTAAAGCCATTGCCAAAAGCAATTGACACTATAAAAGAATTAAAGTTAGCCGGCGTTAAACTTGCGTTGATTACAAATGGAAATGCTCAAATACAGGCTAAAAAAGTACAAATCCTAGAATTGCAAAATCTAATGGACCACATACAGATTGAAGGCGAATTTGGTTTAGGTAAACCAGATCCAGAAGCTTATTTGAATGCTCTAAAAGAGCTTAATGTAGCTCCTGAGGAAACTTGGATGGCAGGGGATCATATAGAGTTTGATGTTATAGCTCCAATGAAGTTAGGTATCTACGGTATTTGGGTAGACACAAATAAAATTGGACTTAAATCACACAAAGGATATTCTCCAGATTTAGTGGTGGAATCTATATCTGAATTGGTTTAGATCACCTTATTAAATTATAAAATAAACTATCTTACAGACAGTAACATCAGAGAACATGCATGGCTGAGCATTGAGGATCAACTCATCTTTACTATCTAACTCAATATTAGAGGTAGATATGAAGTCGGATATATGTCCACTACAATAGTTGTCAGTAATACCATTAAAAGTAGTGTTTTATGGATGGTAATTTGTGTCTGGTTCGCGAAATTAAAGATACCCATAGCCCATCAGATAATCGCGAGTTTAGGCTCCGTTTTATGAGGTACTTGTGAGGTGACAATATTCTCCTGTTGATCTAAGCTCAAACCCCTATATCTTTCTGCCGCATCTAAAACCATAGGTAAAAGAGACGGCTCACCACAACTCGGGGCGGTATGGATAGACTGAGATAGCTGCCACCATAGGGCATTGTCAATTGATTTCTGGTCTCTGTGAGGGTCGTACCAGGTTCCTAAATCTGGAACAGAATCACCCCATCCGCCCCTAGCAATCATTTTTATGGCCTGGATACCAATATCTTTGCTATGACAGATAGATATTAATTTCTCTGCTTCATTTCGGTATTCGGTATTTGAATACATGGTAGCGTTGACGGGGAACATAATTGTATCAAAATCGAACCTTTTTATAGCTTCGAGATGAGTTTTTGGAACTGTCGGACCATGACCGGTTATACCGAGCCATTTTGTAAGTCCTTGTTCTTTCATTTCAATCAAAGCTTGTAGAGCTCCATCGGGGCTCATTACAAGATCTAGAGTTTCGAGATCTATCACTGAGTGCAACTGAAAAAGATCAAAGGTTTCCACTTTCATCCTTTTCATTATGTCTTCTATATTTCTCCAGGCTTCATCCCTTGTCCTCATGGGGGTTTTGGAACCCAAAAACATTTTTTTCTGCAGATCTGGCATCCATGGAGCAATTCTTTCCATAGCATTTGAATAACCGGGAGCAATATCTATGTGGTTTACTTCATGATCTAAACATAACTGGATGACATCATCTGCGTATTTCTGGGTTAATTCACCTATTGAATATGAACCAAAAGTAACTACGGTACTCTCATGACCTGTTCTTCCTAGCCGACGTTTTTCCATGAGTTAACTCCCTTTGATTTAATGATCTAGTATATTTTATCTAGAATTTAACCGAGGTACAGAAAATTTAAATTAATCGTAAGGGAATACTTATTTTGTTTATCGTATAACTAACAGACACTGGGGGGATGTGTTGGAAATAGTGGAATCAATTAATAAATCTAGATTAATGTGTTGTCTATGAGTCTTGTATTTCCACAATAAGCTGCTATTAGGGCTATTGCGGGACCATTAATATATTCAATTTCACTTAGTGATTCAGGGTCACAGATTGCCAGGTAGTCTACGTTCAGTTTGTGCTGAATCAAGACACGTTTCATTTCAGCTTTAATTTGACCTGTAGACTGTTCTCCATTTAATCTTAATTCACGAGCTACTTGTAATGCAGAAAATAAACCTACGGCAGACTGTTTCTGTAGTTCAGTTAAGTGAATATTCCTGCTAGATTTAGCGAGGCCATCTGCGTCTCGACAGGTATCTACTGACACCAGTCTAGTTTGTATATTAAGATCTATAATCATACGCTTAATCATCAACAACTGCTGGATATCCTTTTGCCCAAAATATACAAAGTCTGGTTGGCAGATGTTAATTAACTTGATAACTATAGTGGCTACACTATCCAAATGGCCTGGCCTAGAAGCGCCTTCTAGTCGGCTGCTTAAGTCTTTAACATTTACAGTTGTTGTATATGATTGAGGATACATTTCCTCTAGGTCAGGATTAAAAATGAGGTCAACTCCATTATCTTCCATAATTTCTATGTCTTGAGATAGGTTTTTAGGATAATTTAAATAATCGTTTTTAACATTAAATTGAGTTGGGTTAATAAATATAGAAGCAACAACTGTGCCGCAATTTGCCCTGGCTTCTTTTAATAAAGCAACATGACCTTCGTGTAACGCCCCCATCGTTGCTACTAACCCGATAGGGCTAGTAGCATTAGATAGTAAATTCCTGAATTCACAAACTGTTTTTGTTATTTTCATTATTAACTATCATATTGGACAGAAAAACTATGAGAATTATTTGGAAATGTTTTACCCTTTACTTCATTTAAATATTCTTTCAATCCGTTACGGGTTTGTTCGGCCAGATTAACGTATTGTTTGGTGTGTTTTGGAGTGAACAATTCGAATAATCCCAAAATGTCATGCATTACCTGTATCTGGCCATCGCAATCAATTCCGGCGCCAATTCCTATTGTGGGTATTTTTAATTTAGAGGTTATTTGTTTTGACACCTCTGTGGGAATTAATTCTAATACGATTGCATATGCTCCAGCATGTTCTAATGCTATTGCTTCATCAATTAGCCTATCTGCTTGTTTTTTCGATTTACCCTGTACCTTATGTCCGCCAATTTGATTAATTGATTGTGGGGTAAGTCCGATATGTCCCATTACGGGAATTCCGCAAGACACTAAGAGTTTCACGGTTTCACATATGTGATGACCGCCTTCAAGCTTAACGCTTTGTGCTCCGGCTTCTTTTAAAAACCTGCCAGCGTTTAGAATAGACCTATCGATACTAGAATTGTAGCTAAGAAATGGCATGTCTGCTACAACATGAGTGCTTTTAGCTCCTCTGACTACCGACCTTGTGTGCATCAGAGCTTCATCTATTGTTAAAGGAATAGTTGTGTCATTGCCCAACATGATTTGACTTAAAGAATCCCCGACAAGAATTGCATCAAATCCTATGTCATCTATTATTCTGGCAGAAGTGAAATCGTATGCTGTAACCATAGCTATTGGTTCATCATGTTCCTTCATTTTAGAAAGTTTATGAATACTAGTTTTCATTTGGTACCTCCTCAATATGCCCGAGTGAGGGCCGACGCGTTAACTAATTATATTTAATTATATTGGATATTTATTTATATATGTATTTAGTAAATTTTTCATTACTGTTACATCTTCAGTTTTACACACGCCTCTTTCAGCAGCAAACTTAATGCCGGCTAACGCAGCAGTTGCGTACATTTGCATTTCTTGTATTCCTACACTTTTCATGGCTTCAAGGTGTTTCTTTATTGTATCTACATCACCTCTAACATATGGGCCAGCGATTCCATCTGGAATGCCATTAGCTTCTAATGCATCTGCTACTCCTCTAATCATAGGAATTAAGGTTTTGAGAGCTTCATTTCTTTCTACTCCAAGCCTATCTTGCCAGATTTGAGCAATTACTGCTATTTGACCCATTAATACTCCTCCAAGGGTCACTGCCGATGCGTGATACAGAGGTTTATCAGATGACTGTAGGAATATTGGCCTTCCGCCCAGATCTAGCGCAAGTTGCGTTAAATAGTCTTTTAACCTACCTTCTCCTTCAATACCAAAAGTCGATCCGGGCAAAGCAGCTAATGCGTCATCAACACCTGCAAAAGCTTGAAGAGGGTGGAAACTTCCAGTGAATACACCTTGCCTCTTCGCATCTTTTAAAATATCTAGCGAACTAACACCAGAACAATGCACTACAGCTTGGTTAGATGACCATTTTATTGAATTAACTACAGGCTCTATTGCACTATCGAACGTAGTAATAAAAATTAAATCTGCCTGAAGCGCTGCTTCAGAAATTGACTCGTAGGATACGCAGCCATTAATAAGACTTGCTAAAGCTTTTGCAGAACTATATGTCCTGCTTGATGCTGCAACCACAGAATACCCTGCCCTAAATAGGGCTACTGCCAACGTTTTACCAACAGCTCCACACCCAATGAAAGCAATTTTAGTTGATTTATCAAAATCCATTTAATCTCCTTAAAGCTAGTTAGTTGTTCTTAAATTGTCTATAGAATTTATATTACCGATTGTTGATGCTAATTTAACTGACCTTAAGATTGATTCGGCAACACAAACGGATGCTGCAGCAATTAAACGATCCATATCAGCACTTACGTTGCTTTTACCGGTAGATAGGCAAAAAAAAGTGTCTCCATCATGACTAGTATGTGATGGTCTTACTGCTAAAGCTAATCCATCATGTGCTGCTGCTGATAGTTTTTTTGCTTGAGATTTAGTTAATTCGACGTCTGTAGCAACTACGCCAATTGTAGTGTTGCTTTCTACTTGTCTTGGGGGAGCCCAATTGGTATCTAATATACATTCCATAGGGTTAAGCATTCCTGTGTGATTTTGGTCAAGTGGTCCTGCAATTAAGTTGCCAGTTTTATAATCGAATACTCCTCCGATTGCATTTGTTGCCACTATAGCAGCAACCTTGGATCCATCGCCCAATGTTATTCCATAGGTGCCTATGCCGCCTTTTATTGCTCGTTCCATTCCCATTAATTTCGCCACAGTGGCACCGGTTCCTGCCCCTACTGTACCTTCCTGAATGTGTTTATTATTTGCTGCTAAACATGCCTCGTACCCTGATTCAAGATTAGGAAACTTATCAAGTCCGATACTTAAATCAAATAAGATTGAGCCAGCAACGATAGGTATTAATGAATTTCCAGCTTGGTGACCTATGCCACGAGTTTTTAAATATTGGATTGCTCCGTCAATCGATTGAAGGCCAAATGCACTGCCACCACTGAGCACAACACCATGGATTAGAGGAACACTTGTCGTCGGGTCAAGTACGTCGGTTTCCCTCGACCCTGGAGCGCCTCCCCGAACATCTACACCCCCTACTGCCCCTGCTTCACATAGCACAGCTGTACAACCTGTAATTGAATCAAGATCCGTGTAGTGGCCAACCTTTATCCCAGGTATGTCAGTGATTGATAAATGAGGTGTTTGATTTTCTGGCAGTGTCAATTAACAATCCCTTCCTTTTTGATCTTAAGTGTCCATTAATTTAACACTTAAGTATCCATTTTCGATACACTATTTTGCAAGTGCAAGTTTTCAACATCGATAAATCTAACCAAGGTGTTACAATTACCCCTTTATTATTTAAATAAAGGTTATATTTTGGATAATCAAATTTCTAAGTATGATGTGGTAATTATGGGTAGTGGCCCTGGTGGTTATGTTGCAGCTATAAGGGCTGGTCAATTGGGCATGAAAACTGCCCTCATCGAAAGGTCTGAATTAGGCGGGATATGCCTGAATTGGGGCTGTATTCCAAGTAAATCATTGCTTCGTAACGCTGAAGTTTTAAACTTAATAAATGAAGCTGACAAGTTTGGCATTAAAGTATCTGGGGTAGAAGCAGATTTTTCAAAAGCTATAACGCGTAGCAGAGAAGTTGTTGGGAAATTAACACGAGGAATAGGGCATCTTCTTAAAAAAAACAATGTAGATTTGTATGAAGGTTCTGGTTTATTTTTAACCGAAAACACGTTAGTCGTTGAACCTGGGCATACGAAACTTGAAACAGATAATGTAGTAGTTGCTACCGGGGCCAGGCAAAGAGATTTACCATCAATAAATATTGATGGAGATGTAGTGATTACAAGCAGACATGCCTTGGAACTCAAAACATTGCCTAAAAGTATTGTGATTATTGGAGGAGGCGCTACTGGAGCAGAATTTGCTTATTTATATCGCTCCTACGGAGTTGAAGTTACGATTGTGGAAATGATGGATCGCATTCTTCCTCAGGAAGATCAAGATGTAAGTGTGCAATTGACACGCTCGTTTGCAAAAACAGGGATTTCAATACTGACGTCTTCCCAAGTGCAAAGTATTTCTAATGATAATGGAACCGCACTTGTTGCAGTAAAAACTGAATCAGAAGAATTGAAAATTGAGTGTGAAAAAATATTGGTAGCGGTTGGAGTACAGCCAAATTCTGACCAGATTGGATTAGAGCAGACAAAAGTAGATACGGAAAATGGATTCATTACAATTGATGATCAGATGAAAACGAATGTTGACGGCATTTATGCTATAGGTGATATTACTGGTAAATTATTGCTGGCTCACGTGGCTTCTGAGCAAGCGATTATAGCTATAGAAAATATAGCTGGTTTGGATCATGCTACATTAGATTATTCTCTGATGCCCCGCGCAGTATACTGTAAGCCTCAAGTAGCCAGTTTTGGTTTAACTGAAGCTCAGGCTAAAGCGAAGGGAATCGAGGTTAAAATAGGTAAGTTTCCACTATCTGCATCTGGCAAAGCTTTAGCTTTATCTGAGACAGAAGGATTCATTAAAGTAGTAGCAGGCGCGGAAATTGGTGATATATTGGGAGTGCATATGATAGGCGCTGAAGTAACGGAACTTCTAGGAGAAGCTGGAATGACAAAGATGTTAGAGGGCACCACAAGTGAATTGGGGTCATTAGTGCATCCTCATCCAACAATTTCTGAATGTCTCAAAGAAGCTGGATTGGCAACTGAAAATTTAGCTATTCATATGTAAAACATACGGATTAAACTTTTGGAGAGTTAGCAAATATGCCTATAAGTTTAGATAAACAAAATGCTTTAGATATATATGAATCATTGACTCTAATAAGACATTTTGAAGAAGAATGTTCTACTCAATATATGCAGGGATTTATTAGAGGTTTTTTGCACTTGTATATAGGGGAAGAAGCTGTTGCTGTCGGTACCATCTCAGAATTGGATGAAGACGATTATATTGTTAGCCATTATCGTGATCATGGACATGCATTAGCTCGAAAAATGGACCCCAAGGCAATAATGGCTGAACTAATGGGGAAATCTACGGGAGTGAGCGGTGGTAGAGGTGGATCAATGCACTTATTTGACGTATCAAAAGGCTTTATGGGTGGTTATGCGATAGTTGGAGGACAGTTACCAATTGCGGTAGGTATTGGGACAGCTATAGATTATCAAAATAATGGTAAAGTGGTGATGTGTTTTTTGGGAGATGGAGCTGTAAATGAAGGATATTTTCATGAATCTCTCAACTTGGCATCATTATGGAAATTGCCGGTAATTTTTATATTAGAGAATAATCTTTATGGAATGGGGAGCCACATAGATAAGACTCATGCGACTGGCCATAACCTTTATTTGTCTGCTGATGAATATGGCATTCCAGCAGTGCAGGTAGATGGCATGGATGTCTTGAAAGTTATTTCAACAACTAGATCGGCAATTGAAAGAACTCGATCCGGTGCAGGTCCAACATTAATTGAGGCTAACACATACAGGTTTGTGGGTCATTCAATGGCTGACCCACAAACCTATAGAAATGTTAAAGAATTAGGCGACTGGAAGACAAGAGACCCAATTAGTCGTTTTGTTAATTATTCTTTGAGCCAAAATATCTTTGGCCCAGATGATATAGCTGTGGTAGATGAGAGAGTCAAAGAAATTATCAAAGATGCAGTTGAATTTGCCAAGCAAAGTCAAGAACCAGAAATCGAATCAATGTATAGAGATGTATATGAGTAAATTAACACTAAGAGCAGCCATATCTAAAGGATTAGAAGAAGCCCTATCTTCTGATGAAAATGTTTTTCTTTTAGGGGAAGACATCGGTGAATATGGAGGAGCTTATGCTGTGACTAAGGGGTTGTTAGACAAGTTTGGGGAAAAAAGAGTAAGGGATATGCCTATTGCTGAGTCAGTAATTGCTGGAACTGCTATTGGATCTTCTATGGTAGGCCTTCGTCCAATTGTAGAAATAATGACTATTAATTTCACCTTACTTGCTATGGATCAAATTGTTAATCACGGAGCAAAAATTCGTCATATGTCAAATGGCCAGCTCAGTGCTCCGTTTATTTTACGAACGGTTACTGGAGGCGGAGGTGGCTTAGCAGCGACTCATTCACAAAGCCTTGAAGGGTGGTATGCAAACGTTCCAGGACTTATAGTTGTGACTCCGTCGAACCCATATGATGCTCTTGGATTGTTACGTTCTTGTTTAGAATCCAGAGACCCTGTGATTTATGTTGAGCACTGTTTATTATATTCTGAAATAGCCGAGGTGCCGGAAGAATATTACACAGTGCCTGTAGGAAAGTCAGTAGTATGTAGAGAAGGTAAAGACGTTACTATAGTTACGTATTCTGCAATGGTAAGAGTGTGTTTAGAAGCTGCAGATGAATTATCTAAATATGGCATCGAAGCAGAGGTGATAGATTTAAGGTCTCTAAGACCTTTAGACACTGAGACCTCGGCGAAATCTCTCATGAAAACAGGTAGAGCTGTAGTTGTTGAAGAAAACTGGAAGACCGGAGGATTTGGAGCTGAAATTAGTAGTAGTTTGCATGAAAACGCCTTTGACTTCATCGAATCTCCTATAATTCGAATTGCAGCAGAGGAAGTACCAATACCTTATAGTCGGAACCTTGAATCCAATGTAATCCCAGATTCCAGTAAGGTGGTTAATAAAATCAAAGCGATGTTTGAAATTTGATTAAAAATGTTAATTGGAGTTTAGTCTTATGTCTGTTGAATTAAAAATGCCTCAAATGGGTTACGACATGAAGGAAGGCACTATAGTTAGATGGTTAATTGAAACTGGGAGCCATGTAGATAAAAATGAAATTGTAGCCGAGATTGAAACAGATAAAGCAGTTGTAGAATTCCAATCTTATCTTGATGGTTTTATTACGCAGATTTTGGTAAAAGAAGGGGATACAGTTCCAGTAGGTACCGTTATAGCTTTAGTCGGTTCTAAAGATGAAATCGTTGCCAGAGAATCTGAAAATGTTGCGGAAGAAGCACAAATAAAGAAACAGGACGCTGAAGTGGAAGAACAAGTAGAAGAACCGATTCTATTTACGGAGAATACGACTGATCTAAATAATAAGTTTGATAAAGTTCCAGTAAAGGCGTCTCCAGTTGCCAGAAAATTAGCTAAAGAAAAAGGGTATAACTTAAGTGATATTACAGGGACTGGCCCGGCTGGACGTATAAGCCGTGAAGATGTTGAGTCGTATGTGCCTTCTAGTTCCAATGTACAAAATATAGCTCCAGTAATTCGTGAACCAAGTGAAACAGTTCAATCAGATGAATCAATAAATGAAGAGACTTCCGCTCTGACAAAAATGCGTCAGCAGATTGCTAGGGTTACCGTTAGAAGTAAGACTGAGATACCACATTTCTATATATCTGTAGATATTAATATGACTAACGCGATAGAGATGCGTGGACAGCTCAATAAGAGTGAAGAGTATCAGGGCCTGGAAGTTTCACTCAATGATTTAATATTAAAAGCATGTGTGAATCCTTTGATTAAATATCCTAAGTTCAACTCGTCATTTTCGGATAAAGGTATAGTTACTCATTCAAAGATCAATATAGGCATTGCCATTTCTCAAGAAGCCGGTTTAATTGTGCCAGCTATCATGGGGATTCAAAATAAATCATTAAAAGAGATTTGCATTGCCAGTAAAGATTTAGTACAAAGATCTAATGAAGGAACAATCACTACAGATGAATATGCCAGGGGCACTTTTTCTGTAAGTAATCTTGGAATGTTTAATATCAAATCTTTTGTAGGCATAATTCATCCTCCTCAATCGGCGATGCTTGCTGTGGGTAGGGCAACTGAGACGCCTATTGCCGTTGAGGGGAATATTGTGATAGCGAATATAATGACTGCAACAATATCGGGTGACCATAGAATAGTTGATGGGGCAGAAGCAGCTTTGTTTATTAATGAAGTCAAAATGATATTAGAAAATCCATATCAATTATTGATATAGAACATGAATAAAAAAATAGACATGTTAAAACATCCAAAAATATATCTTACTACTCGTACGTCGGTTGATTGGGATCAAGTGGCTGAGTTTTTAGCTGATCAAGGGGTACCTCCAATACCAGATAGTATTAGAGCGGGAAAAGATGAATCTGCTGCAGTTGTAGAGATTTCAGCCCGGATGTGCTACATGAGTTACGGCCGTGGTAGAAAGGATATAGCTGACTTTATAAACAACCTTTTGTACCGTAAAGATGGAAGCGTGCTAGAACATGTTAACTTTGGATTTGTTATTACAGGAATATCACGGAGTTTAACTCATGAATTGATTAGGCATAGAGCAGGGTTTGCGTATAGCCAACGTTCCCAAAGGTATGTCGATGAATCTGGAGCGTCTTTTGTTATACCTCCGGCTTTAGTAAATGAAACTTCAAGCAATAATAAAGTGAACGAAGTGTTTAATAAAGCTATGGAAAATGCAGCAACCAGTTATGAGGAACTCGTAAATTCATTAGAAGAGTCATTAGAAGAAAGCTTATTCGAGAAAAAGACGGATAGACGTAAAGCAATACGCCAAGCTGCTCGCTCGGTGTTGCCCAATGCTACTGAGACAAAGTTATTTGTTACTGCAAATGTGCGAGCTTGGAGGCATTTTATCGAAATGCGTTCTACTCCTTACGCTGATTGGGAAATTAGGCGAATGGCTATACAGATATTAAATTTGTTAGTAGAGGAAGCTCCTTTACTGTTTGGGGATTTCAAAATTGAAGAATTACCAGATGGAACATCTATAGCCACACCATTACATTCCAAAGTATAGAACTGTAATTAAGTTAACTCTCTGAGGGAGAATTATAAGATCCTGTTACACTTGCAGAGTTTTCTGTATCTAAATGTTTTTTATGGTTCCACGCCATAAAAATTGTTGGGATTAAAGCTATTGTAGCGGCTACAACAGCAATAATGAAGAACTCCGTAAATAAGTTCATTCCGATATCCATTACCTCTCCAGAGTAGGCTTCTATGTTTGCTAGTGATACGTCGGACGATTCACCTTGAGCTGGTATAGGTAACGGTAAACCTGAGACCAGCGTAAAAAACCTTTGTGAACCCCAAGATGTGATTGCAGCAAGCCCCAAAGTCATGCCAACAAGTCGCATGGCTGTTACAACTCCAGCAGCAGCTCCCCTATCTCCATGGCTAACAGGTTCAGTAGCAGCTAAGGCAATAGGTGATATGAGAATTCCGAAGCCAAAACCAGTAACTACAAGAGGGATCGACATTACAGGATCTGATATCGATAGTGACCACCCAGACATTTCATAATACCCCCAAATTGTTAGGATTAATCCAAGCAACGCAGGAATTCGGAAATCCATTTTCTGACATGCAATTCCACCAAGTATTGCCCCTATTGGCATAGCAATAGTCATTCGCATCAACCTTAAACCGCCTTCTAAAGGTTCCTGAGCCATAACTGTGGTTGTCATGAATGGAATTGTTACCATTCCAATTATAAGAGCACAGCCAACCAGTAAATGAGAGAGATTGGCCGCTACGATTGTGGGACTAGCAAACATTGAGTTGGGCAATAATGGCTCATCAGCTGTTTTTTGACGCACTATAAAGCCAATTAAAAATACTGCAGTCAGTATAAACAGTAGAACTAAGATGAGGTCTGGACGATCTATTCGTGATAGAGCTAAAGTCAGTGCGGCTAATGAGAGGGCTATCAATATGCCGCCCATATAATCCACTTTAGATTTAAATTTAGGGCTAGGTTTTAAAAACATAAATAAGGGAATCAGAGTCATAATCCCTAAAGGAATGTTCATCCAAAAGACCCAAGGCCAAGTTAGGTATCTTGCTACCAGACCTCCCCATAAAGGGCCGATTACTCCACCTGCTTCAGCGGCACCAATAATGAGTCCCAAAGCAAGGCCTCTTTTCCCTGATGGGAAAAGATCGCCTACTATGGCTATTGCAACAGGTAGCATTGCTCCAGCCGCCATAGCTTGAAACACTCTAATAGCTATTAACCATTCCATGCTTTTAGCCATAGCTGCAAAAGCTGAGAAGATCATAAAAATAACCATAGCGACACTAAACACACGTCGATGTCCCCAAGCATCAGACATTCTACCTATTAATGGCATTGCAGCAACGTATCCAAGAAGATATGCAGTAATAGTCCATGATGCTGTATCTAACTTAGTTATGGGAACACGAAAATCAATCATGATTTCAGTTAGCACGGTTACCATAACTGTTTGATCATCCGCGGCTACAAAAACGCCAAACGCAACCGGTATTAATGCAAGATACGGGGATACCCGCCTGGAGTTTTGCCCGCCAGTTTTATGGTTATTTTGTGATTCGATCAAAATATTTGATTTATTCGGCGTCAGCTACTGATGGCACTTCTATTTCAACGGGAACATTGAATTTACTCATTGTAACGAGCCTAATAGTACCATCGATATCGGATTCCTTCGCTTTTCCAATAAATTTTATCTTACTTAATGCAAAGTTTGTTTTGCTAATAGTGGCTTCGACCACTACATTCTCAGCCTCAAGGGTTTCACCTAAAAGTGAGCCTAAATAAGCAGTTGCTAATTCGCCCCTTATTTCATAATTAGATGAATCTAGAGTTTGGTCAGTCAGGAATTTTGAATCAGTCATTTTCTCTAATAAAGAAGCCATTCCTTCGCTGGAATTGAAAAACCCTCCTAGATTAACAGTTGGTTCAATTTGTTCCCAAACGCCTGTTAATGGGTTTGTAAGGTAGTTATCTTTACCAATTGCTACCAACATTGATCTTATAGGAAAAGCACCGAACATGCCTATGAATTCTGCTTCCAGCAAGTCAGGTGGCTGGACGTCACCCGAAACCTCTTCCACGTCTAACCCAGGGAGGAACTCCGTCGCACCTATTTCGTGAGTCATTTTAAACCGAAAAGAGGTTAAGGTAGTCATGTACTCACCTGAGTTGCTAATTACTTGAGAAACAGTCAATTCAACAACTTGAGCATCAACTTCAGGTTTTATTATTTCCTGCTTTGAACAGCCAAAGGTAAGAGTTAATGCAAGAAGTATCATCGTGTATATATATATATATTTCATTTTTTACAAACCACCATAGTATTTTAAAATAAGTTTGAATCAGATTTATATTTACGGATCTGAACAGTCTCGGATATATCCACAATTGAAGCAACGCAATTTACAATGAATGCCTAATAGTTTAGAACCACAAATATCGCATATTCTAGCAATTAAATAACTCATATGATATCCACCTGCTTAAAAATAAAAGATCCCGCCAAATACGGCGGGATCTTTATAATTAGTCAATATAAATATTTCTACTTAGTTTAAATTGCTTAATTATGCAAGATAATCTGCTCTCCTAGTTCTCATGACTATCGCTCCGCCACCGATCACCATAAATAATGCAAAGACTAAACCTAAACTTATAGAGTGATAACTTAAAAGGTAAGATATATAAGTATCTCCTGTGCTTGGTAGACCTAAGCCGAGACCAGCGCTTGATGCGGCAAGCTCTCCTTCACTCAAAGAATATGTTGCCATAGCCTGAGCAGCTGTATAGGCCTGGTTAGCACCACCTTCATTTGCAACTGCTGCGATAGTACCATCGGCATTTGCGTCAACACCATTTAATGCGCTTTCCAAATAACCTAGCGCAGAGGTTAGTTGAATTTTGACAGATTGGGCAGTTGTTTTAGTTGTAGCAAAATCAATTTGCGTTGAAGCAGCAGCAGCCCATGCATCGATGTTGTTTTGAGTACTTGCTACATTTGCAGCATTTTCCGATACCGTAGTGTCACTTGGCGCTTGCGATGCAGCGAGCGCAGCGTGATTAAGGCTAGCAGAATTGGTTAGCACGGAATCAATCGCATCTTTAGCACTGTTAGCGTTACTTGTTACATCTTCTAAAGTGCTTGAGTCCATAGCTTTATTAAGGTGTCCTATTGCTGTGGATAAAGAACTTTGTAAGTCCGTTATAATTCCGGTTTCTGATCCACTAGGCCATTCAACTAGTAAATGGCGGACATGAGTAATCACGTCCAGGGGAACCCGGTGACTGTAAGCATAAATGCCTGAACTTTCTGTATCTGGAATTCCAGATGGCTCGACGGTTACAACAAATTTATTGTACCCAGCTACAAGATTCTCGCCAGATTTAGATGTATAGGTATGGCTTATATCGCCACTTTCTATGCTCAAAATACCGACGTTTAATAGTGTAGAACCATCATCACTGATAAGCCATCCTTCTAATTGTTTTCCAGTCTCTTGTGCAGCCACTTGCTCCATTGTTATGGTCAGTGTATCTCCAGGCAAATTAGTGTCTGAAATTACAGCAGTCCTTGTAGGCAAACTTGATGCCTCTTCAGCAAGAACTATGCTGGTCGTAAAGACCAAGCTAAGCACTAGGAATAGGAAAACTGCGACCTTGGTCGCAGGTCTATTTATGGACATATTGCTAAAAACCCCCTGTTTCGACATGCCAATATGACGCCATATCGATCACGAAACGGTATCATATTACAGGTATTATTGCACCTGAGAGCGCCTACGCATAGGCGAGCACGGAGGTATTTTAGCATAAACTCCACGAATCTCTCAAAAGAATCATACTAATTTCGTATTAGAATCGTATGGTTTCTGAATAAGATTTTCATACTTTTAGCTTTTTAACGACTGTGTAGACTGATCGAAAGTAAATGACATGAAAAAGATTCTTTCAATAAGTTGAAAAATCAATATTTTTACAAATTTTCTAATATGGAGATGATATTGTTCGTAAAATCCAAATGTTTGTCTATGGAATTGACATAAAAACGTTTGAAACTTACACTCATTTCTATGAAAAGATTACAAAACAAAGTAACAATTATCACGGGAGCATCAAGTGGAATTGGCGCAGCAACAGCTAGGCTTTTTGCTGATGAAGAAGCGAATGTGTATTTGTGTGATATTCAAGATGAGATGGGCGAAGAATTGGCAACGGAAATAGTGAAGTCAGGCGGAAAGGCTAATTATTTTCATTTAGACGTCAGAAATGAGGATGAATGGACGAGCGTCTTGAATGAAATAGCGAAAATCCATGGAAGGATCGATGTTTTGGTTAATAACGCGGGTATTGGAGGTGGCCCGGTACACCTGAAAGTTGAAAACTACCCCGTTGATCAATGGGACAAAACGATTGCGATAAATGCTACTGGAGTATTTTTGGGAACGAAGTATGCTGCCCGCTTTATGAAGCAGGCAGGAGGGGGGTCAATCATAAACATCTCTTCAGTTTATGGCCTAGTTGGAGTACATAGAGGGGCTTCATATTCTGCCTCCAAGGGCGCTGTACGTATTTTTACAAAAGCAGCAGCAGTTCAGTATTCAAAAGATAGGATCAGAGTGAATTCGGTCCATCCCGGATTTATAGATACCCCTCAGGCATCAGGGCTTTTAAGCGACGAGAAAGTCCGTCAGGAATTGATTAGCCTGACTCCAGTTGGGAGGCTTGGCACAGTGGATGACATCAAATATGGGATCCTTTATCTTGCATCTGATGAATCTAGCTATATGACAGGATCTGAATTTGTAATTGATGGAGGAATTACAGCAAGATAATATTGTTAATTAACAGAACTAATGTTGCCTTCAGAAACTTTAAATATCTTCACATTTGATTTACTAGCTTTCGGTATATAATCCATGTCTGATGTCGTAATGAGCGATTGTTCATAATCTGTAATTAGACTTAAAACCATTTCGCGCCTATCTGGGTCTAATTCTGAAAACACGTCGTCCAGCAAAATTAGTGGGTTTTCAGATCGAACATCCGATAAGTATTGTGCCTCTGCTAACTTTAATGACAGTGCGGCAATTCGTGCTTGCCCCCTTGATGCAAATCGAGCAGAGTCGATGTCATTAATGGTTATTTTAAAGTCATCTCTGTGCGGACCTACTGTAGTAAACCCTTTATTTATATCTTTATTCACGCTGTCTAATAATTTTTGTTTTAATACACCTGATACTGTAGGTTGGTCAGACTCCGGTAGTTGCTCTCCAGTTTCCGTTAAATAAATTAAATTTAAACGCTCCTTTAAAGGTGATAGTAAATTATGTTGATTTACAGAAAGATCAGATAAATTTTTAATTATCATTGACCTTGTATGAACTATATATCCGCCATCTGTAATTATATGTTGATCCCATGGTGTTAATTCAGATATTTGTGAAGTCCCGTTTTTTATAGATCTAAGCAGATGGTTTCTTTGCAATACAGTTTTTTGATATCGTTGTAAGGCCCTTAAATATTCACGATTATGCTGAGAAATTAACATATCAAGATATCTTCTTCTGATTTTTGGTGGGCCGTAAATTAATTCAAGGTCTTGTACTGTAAATAAGACCGCGTTTACTTCACCTATAAATTCAGATACTTTTCTGCGGACTCCATTCACACGAAATAATTTCTTTAGAGATTTTTGTTTTAACGGGCCATTACCGTTGTATAATTGTTTATTCTTCAGCTGCATGATGTTGTCGATTTCGAATATGTCAAACTGGATTTTTGTTGATTCATTCGATCTTCGGATATCAGCTGATACTTTAGTGTGAATATCTAAGGGTTGACCTACCGCATCATGCCCTGGAGAGTTAAATCTTATTAGATCTTTATCATTAATGGCTCGTTGAGATTTACAAACTGACAATATGTGAATTGCCTCAAGTAAATTACTTTTACCATTTCCGTTGTTACCATGGATTATGGTTAGGCCAGGCTCTAGAAATAATTCAGCGTTCAATAAATTCCGGAAATTAGATATTTTGAGATGACTTAAATATATTTGTCAGCCTCCAGCACATAAGATGTTTACAGCTCATTATTTAACAACAAAGATTGGATTAAACCTATAAACTGGGTCTCATTTAATGTAGTTATCTGAAGCAAGTGTGCTTGATCTAGTTTTGAGCCAGGATCTGAGCCAACAATTATAAAATCTGTTTTCTTTGAAATCGTACTAGTTACTTTGCCACCTAGAGTCTTGATTCTGTTTTGTATTTCTGTGCGGCTGAAATTTTCCATTCGACCGGTCACTACAAAAATTTTATTTAAAAACACTTGATTCTCTAGTCGATAAGTATTCGCAGCCTCCAGGTTTAATCCAGCTACCCTAAGTTTATTAATTAGTTTTATATTAGAAGTATTCGCAAAGTAACTTAATATCGATGAAGATATCCTAGGGCCTATTCCAGGTACATTTTGAATTTCTATCTCTGACGCCGCTATAACTGAATCTATGTTCTGAAATCTTTGCGATAATAGTTCAGAAATTTCTGGGCCAACGTGTTTAATTCCAAGTGCAGTTAAAACTCTTTCCAATGGTTGTTGTCGACTTTCGTTAATAGCTGTTAATAAATTGTCAAGTGAAGTCTCTCCGATCCTCTGAATTTCCATTGCTCTATCCTTATGATTTTTTAAGTCGTAAAGATCTGATACATCTTCAATTAATTTTTCTGTCATTAATACCTGTATTTGTTTTGGACCCAACCCTTGTATATCCATAGCGCCCTTAGATACAAAATGTTCAACCATTTTACTTATCTGGGCATGGCAGCTACTGTTTATACAATACGACAGCGCTTCATCTTTTGATGAAAAAATCACATGATTGCAAACTGGACAGTTTGTTGGCATTTTTAATTCAGTTTCTATCCCTGTACGTTTACTTGGAATGGAATGGACTACTTGGGGAATTACTTCACCGGCTCGCTCAACAATTACTGAGTCACCAATTCTTAGATCTTTGGATCTAATGTAATCTTCATTATGTAAAGTGGCATGTTTAATATTAGCTCCTGCAATTTGAACGGACTTAAGTACCGCGTAAGGGTTTATACTACCTGTTCTGCCCACATTAAATTTAATATCTAAAAGAGTGGTTTCTTTTTGTTCAGATGGAAATTTAAATGCTATTGCCCATCTGGGTTCACGGCCGATTTCGCCTAGATGTTTTTGGAAATCTATACGGTTAACTTTGGCTACGACGCCATCGCAGGCATAATTCAATTTTGTTTGTGCTTCTACATATTCAGAATAGTATTCGATAACTCCATCTGTTGAATTCACAAGTTTATTGTGTTCATTTATATTGAATCCTAGGTCAAACAAATATTCCAATGATTGATATTGAGTTTCACATGGTAAGTTACCCTCGACATAGCCTATTCCGTATATGAATATATCTAATGGACGTTTCGCAGTTTCCGCAGGGTCAAGTTGTCTTAATGCACCTGCGGCTGCATTTCTTGGATTTGTGTATTCACTTAATCCGTCAGCTGATCGAGTGATATTAAACTCTTTAAAATTCGATATTGGGAATATTACTTCTCCTCTGACTTCTAGAACTGAGGGATAATTCCCTGATAGATTTAAAGGTAGATGTTTAATTGTCCTGAGATTATCAGTAACGTCTTCTCCCTTATTTCCATCCCCCCTTGTTGCCCCCTGAACAAAATTACCCTTTTCATATATTGCTGAAATTGCGAGTCCGTCATATTTAAGTTCGCATACAAAGTCTAGTTCGTTAGTTAGTAACTTGGAGGCTCTTTCTTTCCAAGATAAAAACTCATCTTGGTTAAAAGCATTTGCCAAGCTTAACATGGGTAGTTTATGGGTTACTGCTCTAAACCTTTTCGAAGGAGGAGATCCAACTAGTTGTGTAGGAGAGTCTGAAATAGCATGTTGCGGATATTGTTCCTCTAGTGATTTTAGTTCACGCATCATAGAGTCATATTCAGAATCTAAAGCATTCGGAGAATTCTCCTGATAGTAGAGAATATTGTGTTTATTTAATTGTGAACGCAGTTCTTCAATTCTTATTCGAGGTTGGTTTTCTGAATCTATCTTTTCGGTCATCGATTTTTTGTATTATCTATTCCACATTCCAGTGCTGAAGTACCGTTCACCCAAGTCATTGAATATAGTCACTATAACAGCTTTATTTTCTTTCTGAGCTATCTGATTAGCTGCCACCAGATATGCACCAGAGGACTGTCCTACAAAAATACCTTGAGCGGCTATATCATGTGCCATATCGATTGCTACATCAAGATTTATCGACACCTTTTGGTCGATTACTGTTTCATCCAGAATTTCTGGCACGATATTATCTTCGTCAAGAGGCTTTAATCCTTCTATACCTCGCCAATCTTCTGGTTCTATGCATATTATTTTTATATTTTTATTGTGCTGCTTAAGTTTTCTTCCGACACCTGTGATCGTACCGCCTGTACCAACTCCTGCAACGAAGTGAGTTATATTTGGAACTTGGCTTAAAATTTCAGATCCAGTTGTTTCGTAGTGGGCTCGCCAGTTATTATCGTTGGCGTATTGATTACAGAAAAAGTATTTCCCAGGGTTAGCTTCATATCGTCTTTTAGCCTCTCTCATTGCTTCGTCATAGCCTAATAAAGGATCTGTTTCAGTTATCGTTGCACCATGCGCCTTCACTCTTTTCTTCCGTTCCTCACTAGCATTGCCTGGCATCACTAGCTCAACTTTATATCCTGTAGCTGCGCCAATCATTGCATATGCAATCCCTGCATTTCCAGAAGTCGAATCCAGAATAGTTTTTGAGCGATCTAAAGTTCCTTCAATAATTGCGCTGGCTATCATCCTAAGAACTGGACGATCTTTTATTGAGCCCCCAGGGTTCACGTTTTCTAATTTCACGTAAATAGAAGAATCCTCATTAAACTTAGGAAGTTTTAGATGCACCATAGGAGTATTACCGATAGCTGATAGAAGAGGATAATCCGATAAAAATTTATTGTATAAAGTGTTGGAGTTCAAGTTAGTATTCCAGATATAAGCATTATGTCAGAATAACTTTAGTGCTGCTTACAAATCAATCCTTTGCGGGAATTGCTAATAAAGTTAAATACGTTCAATTAATAGATAAGACGTAAAGTTTTGGCAGTTCGGCTATGTTTATGATTAGTAAGCTTAAATTCTTGTCAGCTTAAACGTCCAGGTTTTTAACATTTAGAGCGTTATTTTCAATAAATTCACGTCTTGGAGCTACCATGTCTCCCATTAACAAAGTAAATACTCGATCTGCCTCATATGCATCTTCTACAGACACTTGCAACAGTGTTCTCTCGACTGGGTTCATTGTCGTGTCCCATAATTGATCAGCGTTCATTTCGCCTAAGCCTTTGTATCTTTGAATATTTAAGTTACGCTTGCTTTTTAGCTGGAGCATTAAGCCTTCTCTCTCTCCCTCACTATAAGCGAAAACAGCTGATTTACCAGATCCAATTTTGTAAAGAGGCGGTTGTGCAATGTATAAATGCCCATTTTCAATCAATTGCGGCATATGCCTAAAGAAGAAAGTCAACAGAAGTGTCCTTATATGCGATCCATCGACGTCTGCATCACACATGATAATAATTCGATGGTATCTTAGTTTAGGTAGGTCAAAGTCTTCATCCATACCTGCCCCTACGGCAATTATAATGTTTCTTATTTCTTCATGAGCTAGCATTTTATCTGCTCTTGCTTTTTCAACATTTAGGATTTTACCCTTAAGGGGCAAAATAGCCTGGGTAAAACGATCCCTACCCATTTTTGCGGTACCCCCTGCTGAATCTCCCTCTACGATATAGAGTTCACAGTTCTCAGGGTTTTTATCTGAGCAATCAGCTAGTTTCCCAGGTAACGCGCCTCCATCCATTGCATTTTTACGTATAATTAAATCACGAGCCTTACGGGCAGCTTCACGAGCTCTTTGGGAGGTAATTGATTTTTCTATAATTCTACGAGCTTCTTTAGGATTTTCCCCAAGCCATATTGAGATTTCTTCTGATAGAACGCTTTCTACCTGAGCCCTTATTTCTGGATTTCCCAGCTTACCTTTGGTTTGGCCTTCAAACTGTGGATCTTGTAACTTCACGCTGATCACTGCTGCTAGGCCTTCACGAGTATCTTCTCCGGCAAGGTTGGCTTCATTTTCCTTAATAACATTATGCTTTCTTCCATAATCGTTCATGATTCTAGTAAGCGCAGATCTAAGGCCAGTTAAATGCGTGCCTCCATCGACAGTATTTATGCAATTTGCGAAAGACAATACGTTTTCAGTAAAACTTTCATTGTATTGGAGTGCTGCCTCTACAAGGGTTCCTTCAATGTTTTTCGATACCTTAATAGGTTCAGAATGTAATCTTGCCCGACCACCAGTTAAGTCTTCAACGAATTGAGCAATACCACCTTCAAACATATAGTCAACTTTTTTAGCTCCATCTATTAAATTTGCATGTAAGTCGCTAGTAAAAACGATATGTAACTGCTCGTTAAGGTATGCCATTTCTTTGAATCGTTGCGAAAGAATTTCAAAATCAAATCCGAATGTCCCAAAGATGTCTTTATCGGCGACAAAGGATACTGAGGTTCCGGTCTCATCTTGATTAGATCCATTTGAAACTTCAACTTCAGTCAGCCTTTTACCTTTTGAGAAAGTTTGCCGATAAAGCTTAGAATCTCGTTTGACTTCTACAATTAACTCTGTTGACAGGGCGTTAACAACAGATGCACCCACTCCATGAAGACCTCCAGATACAGCGTAAGCCTTAGAATCAAACTTACCTCCAGCATGTAGCGTCGTCATAACGGTTTCAATAGTAGATAGGCCTGTCACTTTATGTTTATCTGGAGGAATACCTCTGCCATTATCAGAAACAGTAACTTTGCCTGTTATATCGATATATATTTCTATTTTTGTACAATACGGCTTACCGTTTGGCCTTTTTGCCATAAACTCATCAACTGCATTGTCAACAATTTCATAGATCAGGTGGTGCATGCCCCTTTGGTCGGTGCTACCTATATACATTCCAGGCCGTTTTCGAACAGCCTCCATCCCTTCAAGGACTTGTATATCTTCTGAGGTGTAGTCGCTATTCGATTCAGCTTCTCTGCTTGTATCGTGATTAGTCATATAATGCTCCAGAAATTAACCTATAATTTTCATACTAATTTTACCTTTTTCTCAGAATATTTTCAAACAATTTTCATAATTTTGATACTAACTCAAGAGTATCTGCATAATGGGCTGTTATTGACTCGCCTAGTAGCCTATATTAATATCGTTTCAACGCATCTTTACAATGATGTGTTAATAATCTACAACTTAATTGAAGAATTAAGGTGAAAATGGCTATTATATTATTAACTATGCCATTGGTTTAATAAGGAAGCCGGTCAAATTCCGGCACTGTCCCGCAGCGGTAGGCCATGGGAAAATCCTGGCGAGTCCGATCGACCACCTTAGTTCGGTAGTTCGGTGTTTTTTCTTCGAGAGTAAAGTTACAGGCACTAAAATAAATTATTATTTTAAGCCCTACTAATGTCTCTAAGTAGGGTTTTTTTATTTTAATAGTTGAATGTACGCCTTGGGCTAATTTGCGTTTAGGGGTATAAATTTTATAGGCGTTATGTTTAGATTCAAATCCTCACTTAAAAGTTATTTTCAGATAATTATTATTGCTTGTGTTTTCGGTTACTTCTCACTGATCCTTGCATCACTAGCGTGTAATGATGATGGCCTTAAGGTAGTTGAAAATATAGATCAAGATCCAACTGGACAATATGAAACTGTAACTATATTAGACGGAATGGGGAACGAGGTTGTTTTCACCTCTCCACCTCAGCGAATAGTGGCGTACGACTCAGCAGCAGTCGAGATCTTATTTGCTTTAGGCGAAGGGAGTAGGATCATAGGGACTCATGATTTTGTTGAGCACCCTAAAGAAGCAAACAATATTAAAAAGTTAGGAAGCGCATTTGAAATAAACGTAGAGACTATTTTGTCCCTAGATCCTGACTTAGTTTTCCTATTTTCGCCTACTTTCCTGGACGACTTGAGGGGAGCTGGCATCAATGTTCTTTATGTTCCAAACCGAAATAGTGGATTGGAGTCAACTGCTGAGGATTTTTTGATGTGGGGCCGAATAACTGGAAATGTCAATTCTGCTAATTTGTTGGCACAGGATTTTATTGAACGGGTTAATCATATTAGAGACAAATTAGCAGAATTGGATAAAGGGCCAAAAGTTTTTAGAGATGAGGGAGATCTTTGGACACCTGGACCAAATACCTTGATAGGAGAAGCTATGAGTCTTTTGAAGTTAGAAAACATTGCTTATGACGTTAGTGGGTTTGAACAATTAAGCGCTGAGATTCTTATTGAAAGAAACCCAGAAATAATCATAAAAACAGATTATTCTACTATAGAATCTGACCCTGTTTTTGACAATGTAATTGCTATAAAAGAGAAGAATGTTTTTATGTTGCCAGACAGTCCACTAAGTGTTGCTGGCCCTCGATTCATATCGGGAGTTGAAGAATTAGCTCGATTAATATATCCGGAAAAATTTTATTAATAATTTTATGATTTATGATACTTGTACAAAAAAAAAGTTAGCTTATAACATCAAAAACAGGATGAGTTATACTCGAATAGCACGTCGAATTATTCTAGGGTTGACCATTGTTTTAGTAATAGGTATTGTGGCGTCTAGCGTAGGCGCAGTAAATATTCCATTGACAGATACAATAGCCATCGTAATTAACAAAGTTATTGGTGTTCGAGTAAAAAGTAGTTGGCCTGAAGTTTCAGAGAGCATCTTAATTAATCTGCGGTTTCCTCGAATCATCTTGTCAGGGATAGTTGGGGCAGCATTATCAATAAGTGGAGCGGCATACCAAGGCTTGTTTCGTAATCCTTTAGCAGACCCTTATCTTATTGGCTCGGCGAGTGGCGCTGGGTTAGGAGCTGCGATCGTGTTTTTAACTGGTGTGCCTTTGCTAGCATTTGGTGGTGGATTATTACCTATTGCTGCTTTTATAGGCTCTATAACTGCAGTCACACTTGCTTATTTCATAGGTCGTCGGCAGGGCCAGGTGGGGATATCAACTTTAATTCTCGCAGGGGTAGCTATTTCATCTTTGGCCGGGGCAATTACTAGTTTGTTAATGATTAAGAGTGACCCTAATTTGCGACCGTTAATGAGCTGGCTATTAGGCGGATTTTCTGGTTCTCGCTGGATGGACGTCTTTGTTTTATTACCTTATGTTGTGCCACCAATGGTAGTTTTGATGTTTTATTCTAGGATGCTAAATATTTTACAATTAAATGACTTACATGCTCAGACTTTGGGGGTAAATGTTAATCGTACAAAAACAGTTGTTTTGTTAGCTGCATCTTTAGTTACTGCTTCCGCGGTGGCATTCAGTGGAGTAATTGGATTTGTGGGGTTGGTTGGCCCACATATTGTGCGATTGATATGGGGCTCTGATTATAGACATTTGGTTCCTATGTCTGCCATATTTGGGGCTGGCTTTTTGATTGTGGCTGATTTAGGAGCGCGTGTTATAGCGATTCCTGCCGAGTTACCTGTTGGGATAATAACGGCATTTTTTGGAGCACCTTTCTTCATATATATATTAAAAACTAATAAAAGGTCAAAAGGTATTTAGTTATGCTTAGGATTGATGAATTAGAGTTTGCATATGATACCCATCAAGTAATCAGATGTGTCAGCTTTGAGGCTCATTCAGGAGAAGTTATTGCTGTCGTTGGTGCGAATGGGTCTGGCAAAACAACTCTCTTTAACTTGATAACGGGTGGGTATAAACAGTCCAAAGGCACCATTTTTATAAATGACCAAAATACAAAGCAACTGAGTTCATGGGATAGGTCACAACTAATCGCTTATGTGCCGCAAAATCCTGATCCACCTCAAGGATTTACGGTTGGGGAGTTAGTGATGATGGGTCGTAATCCATACTTGAGTTTAATTGACTGGGGTAAATCTGAGGATTTTGCTATAGCCGAAAAAGCGCTGTTGAAAACAGGGCTATCAGATTATATTGACCAGCCATTAGATCATCTCTCAGGAGGTGAGCTCCAATCAGCATTTATTGCCATGGCACTTGCTCAGGAAACAGAGATTCTGCTATTGGATGAACCTACGTCTAATTTAGACTTGCGCAATCAAGCTGTATTGATGTCGATGGTACATCAATTAAGCCGAGAAAACGAAACTACTGTCATAATGGCAATGCACGACCTGACCTTAGCAGCTCAATGGTGTGACAAATTGGTTATGTTATTAAACGGTTCTGTTTTTGCAGAAGGACCTCCCGAAATCGTATTGACTGCTGATAACATCAATTTGGTTTATGACACAGAGGTCGAGGTTGAATACAGTAGAAAAGGTAATAAGCCAATTATATTTAGTAAGCAAAACTAATTTCACTAATTGGCTTGCTCTTTATTTACCTTGATTATATTATTGGCAGGAATTTTAAGCTGTGGAATTTTGCGTTTGATTGTGTAGAGAATTCTGGTAAGTCTAAACTGGACATCTGTATTTGAAGGAAGGTGATTTATGGTAAGAATGACAGGTAAAAAAGCGTTACTTGAGATGCTCATAGCTGAAGGTGTTGAGTATATATTCGGAAATCCGGGAACTTCTGAAGGCGCTATTATGGATGCCCTGGAAGACTATCCTGAATTGCAGTACATATTAGCTACTCAAGAGGGCGTTGCTATGGGAGCAGCTGATACTTATGCACGTGCAACTGGAAAACCTGGATTCATTAACTTACATATAGAGACTGGTTTAGCTAATGGAATAAGTCTATTACACAATGCTTACGCTGGAGGTACCCCATTAGTACTTACGGCAGGAAACAAGGACATGCGAAAATTAGTTGAAGGACGTACTCCTTTAGCTGACATGGTCAAGTTATTCACTAAATGGAGTGTTGAATTAACGCATCCAGAGCAGATACCGGGTGCAATTCGAAAAGCCTTCAATGAAGCCAGGACTCCTCCAACAGGGCCAACGTTCATAGCATTTTCAGCTAATGCGCTTGATGGAGAGGCCGATATGGAGATAGTGCCAAATTCCGAAGGATACTTCAGGGTTTCTGCAGACGTACAAGCTATAGAAGCTGCAACGAATATTTTATTGGAAAGTAAAAACCCAATAATGATTGTTGGAGATAGAGTAGCTCAATCGAATGCTAGTAATGAGGCGGTTAAGTTAGCAGAACAGATTGGTGCACAAGTATACGCCACTCATTATTCTGAGATGAATTTCCCTTCGAAACACCCATTATTTAAAGGTTTTATAAAGTGGGGATTCCCTGAAACTAAAGAGCTATTAAAAGATTGTGATGTCGTTTTAGCTGTCGGAAATGTTTTTTCGGGATATTTTTTCTTTGAAGATGAAAGCGGGAACACCCTATCTGAAAAGACAAAATTAGTTCATATAGATGCCGATTCAAGTGTTGTAGGTAATACTGAACCTGCAAACGTAGGCGTAATTTGTGATCCAAAAACGGGAATGGCAGCACTTTATGAATCTTTAGATAATAAATCTCCTGGTTCATATCGAGAAGATACGAAAGGCCGAATAGAAAAAACATCTTTAAAAATTGCTTCAGATAGAGAATCCACACTAAATATTGCTAAAGAAAATTGGAATCAACTACCAATGTCCGCTTCAAGAATGATGCATGAGATAGCTAATTGTATTCCTGAGAATACCGTTATAGTTGATGATTCGGTTACAACTAGAACTGCGGTGTTTGAAAATATTGAATTCAACAAACCTGGACAAATATTTGGGGAAAGAGGAGGAGCTATCGGCTGGGGTTTAGGGGCAGGAATTGGTGCTAAGTTGGCGAACCCTGATCGCCCAGTTGTAGCGATTGTTGGAGATGGATCGGCCATGATGACTGTTCAGGCTTTTTATACCGCAGCGATCAAAAATATTCCTATCATATACGTTATTTGTAATAATCAAAGTTACCGAGTGTTAAAAGTTAACATGGATATATATAAAGACCTAGTTTTGGGAGAAGCAAAAAATCAGAGTAAATATCTAGCTATGGATTTTCCAAAAGCATTGAATATGGCTGGATTAGCTGAAGCGATGGGCGTAAAGGGAGTCCGTGTGACAGATCCATCAAGGATCGGTCCTGAATTAACTAAAGCGATCAAATCTAATAAACCTACCGTTCTTGATATCTCTATTGATGGTTCATTATAGTTACAGCTCTATATGATCGATCTTTTTGACGATAATTTAAAACGCTGTCATGAAAATTTCTCTGACAAATTGCAAGTAGAATATCATGACGAATATTGGGGAACGCCTACTAAAAATATACGACGACTCTTTGAATTTTTGTCATTAAGTGGCATGCAAGCTGGGTTAAGCTGGTGGATGGTTTGGAAAAGGAGAGAAGCATTTAGGATTGCTTTTGATGATTTTGAAGTCAAAATAGTTGCTAATTATTCACAGGATAAAATTTTAAATTTAATGCAGAATAAGTTAATAATTCGTAACAAAACTAAAATTAATTCCATCATAAATAATGCACAAAAAATATTATCCTTAACGAATGAATATGGTGGATTTGATGAATATTTATGGTCTTTCGTGGGAGATGATCCTAAAGTAAATTTTTGGAAACAAAACGAAGTGGTTCCTGCCGTACTTGATCCTGCTGAAGAAATTTCTAAAGATATGATACGAAGAGGCTTTAAATTCTGTGGGCCAACTATTATTTATGCTTACATACAATCAGTTGGAGTAGTAAATGATCATAAAATTGGTTGCTTCAAGCATGGCAAGCTGGAATTCGACTGGAATCGCTGAATGACCGATATTTCAAAGGCTTTGGTTTTTATTCCAGTTTAGAGTTAATGAAATCAGGGTACCCAGAAGCGAAGTCAATACTTGATACTTCTCGCTTACCTTCCAATTGTAATTTACAAAGTATTAATGCTCCTTTCGTCGTTTTAACAATGAGATTACCATTAATTTTTTCAACTTTGCCTGGTGATTCATACATTTGGTCAAGTCTATACGGTTTTACTTCAAGTATTTTAATGATTTTGTTTTTCCAAATCGTGTATATCCCTGGCCAGGGACGGTAAGCTCGGTCCATTCGTATTATGTGCTCTGCAGTAGTGTTCCAGTTAATCAAACCGTCCGATTTTTTTACTAGTTTCGTTGTTGTGACGAGTGCTTCTCTTTGTGGTTCAGGCACCAGGTTTCCATTAATTAGATTAGGTAAATTTTTAATCAACATCTTTGCGCCAATAGCAAATAACTTTTCGGTACATTCTCCAGCCGAGTCATTCATATCTATTTCTATTTTTTCTTGGCTAATTATGGGTCCAGTATCTAACCCCTCATCTATTTGCATTAAAGTTACCCCTGTTGTTATTTTGCCATCTAAAATAGCTGAAACTACTGGAGAGGGTCCTCGATATTCAGGTAAAAGAGATGGGTGTAAATTCCAACATCCATATCGAGGAATTAAAAGCAATTCTTTCGGGATTAGTTTTCCATAAGCCGCTACGACGATAAGGTCTGGGTTAAGTTGAGAGACTTCTTCTTGTACTTTGGGATCTTTTAAAGACGAAGGCTGGTGAACCTTAAAATCTAAGTTTTCGGCAAATAACTTTATTGCTGGAGAGCTCATTTTATTTCCGCGTCCAGCAGGTTTATCAGACTTGGTGTAAATCGCTACTAAATCATGCTGACTATCGATTAAATTTTTCAGTACGGGTATGGAAAATTTTGGAGACCCCATAAATAATATACGCATATTTACCACCGGTTGGTTGATTTCATACCAATATATTATCGACTTTATTTAAGATTGACACTATTTGACTAGCTTACCTCCATTGGTTTAATTAATGAAATTTAATAAGTTCAGTTATATTTTTTACAGAAAAAATCATAACGCATTTGATTGTGCTATTATTCGGAAACAAAACGAAGAAATTGGTTGCTTTCAAAATTACTTGGCATCGCAAAATTGAATCATGGGAGATAAAAAGTTATGAACAATAAGAGAATAGCTTATGTGAATGGTCAAATAGTTCTTGAAACAGAAGCAAAAATTTCTATTAACGATATGGGCTTCCTTTATGGAGACGCGGTATTCGACACTACAAGGACGTTTGGAGGCAAGATATTTAGACTTCAGCAACACCTTGACCGCTTCTTCCAATCCTTGAAATACATGAGGATTGACCCATTGATGACGAAAGATGAAATGAGTGCCATTACAATGGAGGTGTTGGAACGTAATTTGCCGTTATTAGGTGACAACGAAGATTATTGGGTATCTCAGAGAGTTAGTAGAGGGGTCCGGCAAGACCTAGGACTAGGAGGCCTTTCTGATCCTACTGTAGTAATAGAAACATTTCCGTTACCTTTAAAACAGCGAGCATCACTTTATAAAGATGGATTACAGCTTGTAACTCCATCAGTAAGACGTACTCCTCCGGAATCTCAAAGCCCTCGAGTTAAAGTACATAATTACATAAATATTATTCAAGCTGATTTGGAAGTAAAGTCACAAAACCCAGACGCTTCAGCGTTAATGTTGGACGTTAATGGCAACTTGTGTGAGGGACATGGAGCTAACATTTTCTTAGTTAAAGGTGGAGAGATATTTACTCCACACGAGCAATACATTTTGGCTGGCATTAGCCGTCAAGCTACAATTGATTTAGCACATGAATTAGGAATAAGAGTCACAGAGAAAAACCTTGATTTATATGATGCCTACACCGCAGACGAAATATTCGTGACCTCTACCAGTTACTGTATATGTCCAGTAGCATCAGTTAATGGCTTAAAGCCTGAGCACAAAAACCTACCAGGCCCTGTAACAAAACGTCTAACGGATGCATATTCAGGAATGGTGGGAATAGATATTGTTGGTCAATATCTAAAGAATTTATAAATCAAAAACCCGATAATTTTAAATCAATATAGTTAACAATCGAGTTTTATTTTATGAATGATTTATTTCCCAAAATCATGCTTAGTAGAAATGATGGAGTTATCGACCTTGCCTGGGGTCATCCTTCCGACAATTTACATCCTTTGGATGAACTTAAGCCTGCTGTTGATGCAATATTTACAAACCAAGAGATCTCAGCACTTCAATATAGTGGATATCAAGGATACGGCCCTCTTATTGAGTCACTAAGTCAATATCTATCTGAGGAAAAGTCATATACCAAGACAATTAACCCAGAGGAGTTATATATAGGATATGGCGCATCTCATGGACTTGATCTTGCGTGCACCCTATTCACAGGAGAGGGAAATACTGTATTAGTTGAAGAGCCTAGTTATTATCTTGTCCGGCAGATTTTAATTGATCATAGACTAAATATAGTTGGTGTTCCAACTGATTCCGAAGGGATGCAAATTGAAAATCTTGAACAGATAATTCAGTCGTTTAAAGGTGATGTTAAACTTTTGTACCTTATCCCATCGTTTCATAACCCTATGGGCAGTGTAATGTCACATGAAAGACGCGAGAAGATCATAGAGCTGGCCAAAGAGTATCACTTTTTAATTGCTGCCGATGAAGCCTACCACTTACTTTATTATGGAGATCCTCCTCCGCCGACAATGGCCACATTGGATAATTCGAGTACAGGATGTGTTGTTTCGCTCGGATCATTCTCAAAGATACTTGCTCCGGGCATAAAGTTAGGATGGGTTCAGTCGAAGCCAAATTTAGTGGATAAGTTTACCAACTCAGGCTCTAATTTTAGCGGAGGAAACAATAATTTTGCGGGAGCTATTGTAGACATAGCTATTCGTAAAGGAATTTTATCTAAGCATATTAATCGTTTGAAGAGTACTTATAAGTCGAGAATGGAAATCATGTCGATGGCGCTGAAAACCCACATTCCGGACGCTGAATTTCTGATGCCGCAAGGTGGATACTATTTTTGGATTAAGCTTCCGGAAGAAATAGACGCGATGGTTTTAGAAAGGTTGGCATTGAATGAAGGGGTAACTTTAAGACCTGGGGTAGCATTTTCTGGGCAAAGCCTATTTTCGAATTATATTAGGCTGTGTTTTGCTCTTTCTGATATAGAGGATATAAGTGAAGGTATTTATAGGTTGGGGCAAGCCTATTGCAAGTATGTTAAGGGATAAGACACATTAAACACCATCCACAAATATAATCTTTGAATCAGCGTATTCCTCTCTTATTTTTTTCCAAGGCGCATACTCATCTCCATTATAAAACTCCATTGCTGCTTCTCTACTTGGAAACTCAATAACTACTATACGTTCAGGGCTCCAATTCCCCTCGTGTATCGTCAGGCTACCTCCTCTGACCAAGTATTTAGCTCCATATTTTGCTGAAATTTTTGGTACTTCTACCAAGTATTCCTTATATCTTCCAGGTTCTTTAACATTAACTTCTCCTATCATATATGTTGACAATATGTTTGATCCTTATGGCAATGGTATTTCGACATTGTATAATCCAACTCATGCCTAAACAAAAGATTGGAAAAGTTGGACGGGAAAAACCAAACTCATCTGATCGATTACTAGAGATTTATAGCACTATGGCAAGAAGCAGGCTTTTAGACGAAAGGGTGTGGCAACTGAATCGCCAGGGCCGCGCTGCTTTGGTAGCTTCTTCGCAAGGCCATGAAGCTCTACAAGTAGCTTCGGTTTACGCTCTACAAAAAGGCAAAGACCTTTTTTATACCTACTATCGAGACTTAGCGGTTATGGTCGCGTTGGGAGTAACTCCAAGAGAAATAATGCTTGGTTATATGGCCAAATCGGGTGAACCAATGAGCGGCGCGAGGCAATTCCCGACTCAAGGAGCTATGCCTAATTTAGGTTTAGTTAACTTATCTAATGTTGTTGCTACTCAGCTACCCCAAGCAGTGGGAGCTGCTTTAGCTTGTGTTCAAAAAGGTTCTGATGCGGTTGTGGCAGTATATTTTGGAGACGGGGCTTCTTCGACAGGCGACTGCCATGAGGCAATGAACTTCGCTTCCGTTCATAAATTGCCGGTGATATTTATTTGCGAGAATAATGGTTATGCTATTTCTGTTCCCCTAGAAAAACAAATGGCAGTTAAAAATGTATCTGTCCGGGGAGATAGTTATAACATGCCTGGTTTTACAATTGACGGGACTAATGTGGTTGAAGTCTTTAAAACTGTTTCTGATGCAGCTAATCGTGCTCGAATAGGAGAAGGACCAACGTTGATTGAGGGTATGGTTGAGCGAAATTTACCTCATACCGGTGACGATGATGATAGAAGGTATAGATCTGAAGATGAGATAGTAAAAGCAAAAGAAAAAAATCCAGTGAGGATTTTGAGAGAATTATTAAAAAAAGATAATATTTTGACTAACGAAGTTGACCTTGAGATTAATAAAGCCGCAAAAATAAGTATAGATGACGCAACCGAATACGGGGAATCGGCATCATACCCAGACCCTGACGAATTTTATGATCATGTGTATTCACAAGTATAGGAAATTGTAGGATTTCTCCAATGAAAGAAGTAAATGTAATTGAAGCTGTTCGACAAGCCATGTACGAAGAAATGGACAGAGATCAGGACGTCTTTATTTTGGGAGAAGATATAGGAGTTAGAGGAGGAGTTTTTTTAGCAACGGATGGCTTTCTTGAGGCTTTTGGAGCACACCGAGTAATAGATACCCCGATTTCTGAATCTGCTATTGCAGGAGTAGCTTTAGGTGCAGCTATGCAAGGCATGAGACCAATAGTTGAGATCGAGTTTGCGGATTTTATTTGGCCAGTTTTTAATCAGATTTTGGGTGAGGCCGCTAGAATTAGATATGGGACAAATGGAAAGTTGCACGCACCACTGGTTTTAAGAGCTCCATATGGTGGAGGAATTCGAGGAGGCCTATACCATTCACAAAGCCCAGAGGCATATTTCGCACATACACCTGGACTCAAAGTCGTGGCTCCTTCAACTCCTTTTGATGCAAAAGGCCTCTTGAAGTCGGCGATTAGGGATAATGACCCGGTAGTTTTCTTGGAGCACAAAAAAACATATCGATTGGTTAAGGGAAATATTCCTAAAGAAGAATATACCATCCCAATTGGTAAAGCTGATGTAAAAATAGAAGGTGGGGATGTAACTGTGGTCACTTACGGCCTGATGTTACATCATTGTGTCGAAGCGGCTAGGATTTTGAAAGACAATAATATTGATGTTGAAGTAATCGATCTGCGGACATTACGACCGATTGATCATGAAACTTTAATTAAATCTGTAACTAAGACAGGTAAAGCTTTAATCGTTCATGAAGACACGCTGGCTTTAGGCATAGGTGCAGAAATATCGGCCATATTATCGGAAAACGTTTTTGAATACTTAGATGCTCCTATCAAAAGACTAGCTGGACCAGAGGTGCCAGCAATGCCGTTTAGCCCAACTTTAGAAAATGAATTTATGATTAATTCAGAAGACATAATCAATGCTTTGAAAGAATTGGCAGAGTATTAATTATGGAAATTGTTTTACCACAGCTGGGAGAATCTATTGCTGAAGGGATAATCGGTAAATGGTTGGTTGTTGAAGGGGATGAAATAGATAAATACCAGCCTTTGTTGGAAGTAATAACAGACAAGGTTAATGTCGAGATGCCAGCACCGGTTTCGGGCATAATAACTAAAATCGTAGCAGCTGAAGGTGAAACAGTTTTAGTTGGGACAGTTATTGCTTTGATAGCAACTTCAGGTCAGGTAGATATTGAAATTCTTGAAACACCTGAGGTTGATACTATTGGTGGATTTGTTTCAGGCATACCTGCTGTAGGCCCGACTGGAGCGGCAAACGTACCTCAGCACAATTCACATGAAGTAGGAAATGTTGGAAATATATCAAACTTTGGGCTTTCACCCGCTGTAAAAAAACTCGTAGAAAAGCATAATATAAATCTATCTGAATTGCATGGTACTGGAAGATCAGGTCGAGTTACAAGAAAAGATGTAGAAGCATTTTTAAACATTGAAGATACTACTCCAAAAGATTCAGTTGATCATGAAATTGGCCGCCAAACTATGGATCCAATTAGAAAAGCCATTGCACAGAATATGGCCCAAAGTTCTGCCGATATCCCTGACGTGTGGTTAAGTATCGAAACGGATGTAACAAATTTAGTAATTTTAAGGGAGTCTATAAAGGATAAATTCTTGGAATCAAACGGGTTTCCAATCACCTTTTTGGCTTTTGCTGTGCTTTCAGTTGCAAAAGGAGTAAAAGAGCACCCGATCGTTAATTCATCGATCGAAAAAGATGAAATTATTGCCCATATTGGATTAAATATGGGTATAGCAGTTGCTAGCTCAGTAGGCCTTATAGTACCAGTTATCAAAGACGTTTTTGATAAATCACTTACCTCTATTGCTGCTGAAATATATCGATTAGTTACTTTAGCTAATTCCGGAAATTTAGCGCATTCAGATGTGACACACGGAACATTTACTATAAATAATACTGGGACTTTAGGATCTAATTTGTCAAAACCGATTATTGTTCCAGGCCAGGCATCAATTATGACAACTGAGAAAATTAACAAAAAACCGGTGGTGATGCCGGTTGATTCTAAGAAAACAGACTTGCAGGTTCAGATTAATAAACAAGAGGCCATAGAAATTAGGTCGATAATGAATTTATGCTTAAGTTTTGACCATAGAATTATGGATGGTAGCCATGCTGCTGGCTTTTTAAATCGTGTAAAAACATCGATGGAGTCTTTTGGTAAAGACACTGCTCTGGACTGACAAATTGCAAATTAGGAATTGTAACAATACCAATGGCATTAGGGTTATATGGTTGGGACCTTCGGATTTTAATGAGACTTGGGAGTTACAAAAACGTTTATCTCGAAAAATCGCTAATGGCGAAGCCCCAGAAACACTTCTATTGTTAGAACATAACAATGTTTACACCCTTGGGAGAAGGGGTAAAGACAAAGATATTCTTTTACCAGCAAGTGAACTTACTTCAATGGGAATAGAGGTGCATAAAATAGATCGAGGTGGTGAAGTTACTTATCATGGCCCCGGCCAGCTTGTCGGGTATCCAATATTAGATGTAAGAAAGCTAGGAGGCCCATTACGTCTTGTTTATGCGTTACAGAACACTATGGTTAGTTCCTTGTCAGATTTTGGTATCGAAGCAATTTGTGAAAATAAACCAACAGGAGTGTGGGTTCAGAATTTAAAAATTGGTGCAATTGGACTAAAGGTTAGTAAAGGATTTTCTACCCATGGTTTTGCATTAAATGTTTCTCCTGATTTAAGTTTTTTTGACCATATCATTCCATGTGGAATGCCGGGTTCGGGAGTAACATCAATGAGTGACCTTTCAGTTGAGGTCAGTGTGTTTGAGTTTGCCCAAGTAGTATCTGGATATTTCTCTGAATTACTGGATAGAAATTTATATTGGTCTGACAAAGCAGACCTGATTTAGTTTACAATTAAAGTTTTAAGCATCGTAAACATGACTAACCCATACACTCCAATGAATTCTTTAAATATTATTAATCTTATCCGCTATAGATTCACCAATGAGTGGAAGTTGATGCTATCAATATTCCTTGGAGTATTAATAGCTACAACGCTCATATCTGGGGCGCCAATATATCTTGATTCTCTCGAGCGCATTAGTGTTGACACTGCCTTTGACCGCACGTCTGACGTAACCTTAAATGCTTTAATCTACACGCCCAATATAGTTCTGACCCGGGAATCCTTGGAAGATAGCCAACAGAGTGTTAGCACTGCAGTTAAGGAACATATTGATGAAGTGTATGTTAGTGAAAGACGCCTAATTAGAAGTCAAAATTATTTAGCAGGATTACCCTATAGACCCTTAGAGAGCAGAATGGTTTCACGAGGGTATTTACAGTATATGGAGAGTATTGAACAGAATATTGTCTTTACTGAAGGCCGAATGGCCTCTGACGAGATAAAACATGGAGAATCAGGCCCTTTGATTGAGGTCATCTTAGGATCGCCTTCACTTAATATATATGATCTAAAAGTAAACGACGTAGTCGAACTTACAACTTTTATCGATAGCGAAGTGCGCATATCAGCAAAGATCACTGGAATTTTTGATCCAATCGATTCAAAATCGGCTTTTTGGAGAGAGAATGCCGATACTTTTCTGAGGCCTGCACCTATAGAAGATGCTGTTGAGAAGGACGTTATGGTCGATCCTGAAGAGCCTCCATTACCATTTTTTATCAGCGAAAATGTTTTGATCGAATCTATATCTAGTTCATTCCCAGGCACTTTGGTTAGTTCATCATGGCTTCTATTTTTAGACAGGGAAAATTTGAAAAAATATGATGTTGAAGAGGGACAATTAAGGTTCTCAAATTTTAAAGAAGACATCTCTTTATCCTTACCTGGCTCTTTCATGTTATCAATTGTGCCGAAAGTATTAGAGACATATGAAAAAAGGAGTTTATACACGAGCATACCCTTGTTGCTTCTTTTGACTTTGATGATAGTTACAGTCTTGTACTACATGTCAATGATGATCGCATATCTTGTTCAGAGTAGAGAAGAAGATGTTGTTCGGCTTAGAACTCGAGGAATTAGTACTATTAAACTTTTTCAGGTTTATTTTATTGAAATCTTACTGTTAATTGTTTCTGCTGTAGCTATCGGCCCATTTATTGCTATGAGCCTAATTGGAGTAGCAGGGAAAATGCCGTATTTTAAATCAATTACCGATGGAGATTTCATACCAGTTCAGTTGACATGGCAGCCTTTTGCAATAGCAGCTGGGCTAGGAGTCTTTTGTATAGTGATATATACAGTGGCTGGGCTAATCGCATCTCGGTTCGGAGTGATTTCTCAGCGATTAAAAGCGTCCCGACCACAATTGTCTCCATTCTTTCAACAGTATTATATTGACCTGGCATTCTTAATTATTGGGGGAATTGTTTTTTGGGAGCTTCAGTCAAGAGGCACCTTCTTATCAAGTGACAGTTCTAATTTACAACAAATAAATGAAGGACTTTTATTTGCACCGGTACTTTTCCTCATTGGAATCGCTTTAATATTCATGCGTATATTCCCGTTGGTGATTAGATATTTCGCAGGGGAGTCGCTATCGTTAATAAATCTTGTTATGGGATTTACTTTTATAATGGTTGGCCCGGTATACGCCCTACAGCTATTTCTTGATGACAGGAGCCTAAATTGGATTTATCTAATTTTGATAAGTATAGGTTTTTTGATTTCTTATAGGTTACTTGTACCAAGGTTGCAATTATTCCGGAGAGAATCCATATGGATAATGGTATTCGGGCTATTGTTTCAATTGGGCCTCGTAGTGATTTATATCTATTTATCACAATCTATTTTTCCAGTATCGTATTTGTTTTTTGATGTATTTATTGCTCTCTTTATATCAATTGTTCCTATGCAAATATTTTTTGTATTATTACGTTATTTTTCTCATAGATACCCTGTTTGGATATCTATGAGCCTATGGCAAATGGCTCGTAATCCTTTTCAGTATAGCTGGCTTGTTTTACTGTTGGTCTTAATTACAGGAATGGCTATTTTATCGACAACTGTAGGAGGTACTCTTGATAAAAGCCAACTCGAGAGAGTTTTACATCAAACGGCATCGGATGTGCGAGTTGGAGGGTTACCTTCAGATAGCATTACTGGCACCAGTAAAACTAGTAAGATTTATCAAGATATCAATGGTGTGTCTAATGTAGCAATGGCATATCGTGGAACTGCCATAACTGGATCTACGGGTGCTGGCCTTCAGGTTGATGTTTTGGGCATACAGCCGAATGAATTTAGCCGTGTTTCATGGTTTCGAGATGATTATGCTGATATAGATCTGGAAACTCTTTCGATGGAACTTGAGACTGCGAGTAATGTTGACTTCCTTCCTTTACCTACCAATTCTAAAGAAATAGGAGTTTATGTTAAACCTGAGGACAATTACCCCAATATATTCGTATGGCTGGTTGTGCAAGACAGTAGAGGGTTAGTTCGGACGGTTAGTTTAGGACGAACCGAAAGTTCCCAATGGCATGCTTTGAAGACAAATATACCTGAAACTCTAATTCATCCTATAAATGTGTTGTCAGTACAAATATATGAACCTGTGTTGGGCCCGAATGGGACTATAGGTTCAATGCAATTTGATGATATTTTCGTGATAACTGAATCAGGATCTAAAAAAGTCATTGAAAGTTTTGAAGGTCCACTGATATGGAGGACATTAGTTTCTACTCCTTTGGCTACAAATCAGTTATCTACGAACAATATAGAAGCTATTTCTGGAGAAAGAAGTGCACAATTTGAATTTGGAAAAGACACTTCTGAGGGGATAAGGGGATTTTATTACGCACCTTCTGGAGGACAAGTTCCCGTAATCATAAATCAGCCTTTGTCATCTGCTACAGGCTTACAGCTTTCAGATAGTTTATTAGTTACGATAAATGGCCAAGTAATCCCAGTTAAAGTTATTAATGTGATCAACAACTTCCCTACTTTGAGTTCTGATAGGGGATTTTTAATTGCTGATTTAGACTTGTTGTTGCGATATGTGAAACTAAAATCAGCTACTTCTGTATCTGGAGCAAACGAAGTCTTTCTTACTGTGGACGAAGGGCATAACACAGATGTGGTGAATAGCTTGCATAGCATTCTTGGTAGAGCTTCTCCTGTAAGAGTATATGATGGAGAGGCGAATTTAGCTTCTGCTCAGCTAGACCCTCTAGTTTCTGGAGGATGGAAATCAATGGTTGTTGTAGCAGTTTTCGTGGTAATTTTTACTGGCGCATTAGGTTATTCAACTTATTTATTATCATTTACTAAAAGAATGAAGATTCAAATGGCTTCTCTGAGGACCCTTGGATTGTCAAAGCTTCAAGTGGCAGGCCTTCTATATCTCGAAAATATAGTTATATTTGCAATGGGAATTGGATTGGGGACCTGGGCTGGATTTCAGATGAGTAATTTAATGGTCGACTCTGTGGCTATTACAGAAACAGGATCTAAAGTGATGCCGGTGTTTCAGATAGTTACCAATTGGCAAATAATGTTGCCTGTGTATGGGATTTTAGTAATAATTTTTGTTACCGCAGTTCTATTCATGTATAGGTCAGTTATAAAAGTCGATTTACCATCAATGTCCAGGCGAGTGATTAATTAATGTTTATAGGTAAATATAAATAAATTGTTATCAGATTTTATTACAACATGGAAATTCGTAATTAAGCGAAGCTTGTCTCATGCTCGCTTGTTAGCATCAGTCGTTATAGGAGTTTTGCTGGCAGCTGCAATATTGTCCGGGACAGTTATATATTTTAACTCGCTTAAGGAGATAGCCCTTGACGCAACGTTAGATGCTATGCCTAGCAATGATCTAGATATAGTGGCAAAAACCACAAGAGGCCCAACTACAGTTGATGAATATGAAAAAGTATCTAATTTAATAATTGATGAGGCCACAAAAACTATACGATGGTTTTCAAAAGATTTAATATCTGGAGGCAGCTCACCTACATTTTTCCTGACAGAGCCAGGAAAAGAAGATCAAGCTGGTAAAGATAATGCAAGGGCCTACTTTTTATTTTCATCCGATTTAAATAAATATACCGGCATTGTCAATGGAGGTAGAACTCCTGACAATTCGAATAATCACACCAATCTAACCTCACCTCTAGTTATTGAAGCTTTAATTTCCGAAGAAGCTGCTTGGGAGTCAAATATTGCAATAGGTGATACGTTATCGGTAGTTCCGTTTTGGAGCGATGAGCTTGATAAAGCTACTGTGGTTGTGACTGGAGTGCTGCGGGATTTAAACTCGGATGCAAATTTTTGGCACCTTAATGAGTTGGTTTTTGGAGCTAATACTGGATCATCATTTAAGACTGTTCCATTCTATGTTTCTGAAGAGACATATTTTCAGATTCTTGGTAAATCTTTTACTGCCATGGATACTAATTATGGGTGGATGTTTGCTGTCGACAAAGATTTAATAAGTGCAGATAAAGCTCAAGATGGGATACGAAGTATTGAATTAATGGAAGCTAGATTGCAATCGCAATTATCCACTTATCGTCAATTCACCTCACTGGATGAATTACTAGTTGATTATGAGAAGCGACTATTCTTCTCAAAACTTCCTATGTTTGTATTGCTAGTTTTGGTTGCTGTTGTAGTTTTATATTACATTATCACCTTATCTGGTCTTTTAATTGAGCGACAAAAAGGGGAAATCGCATTACTAAGGAGCAGAGGCGCAGGGTTTTGGCACTTAATATCAATATTCACAGTTGAAGGATTAACGATATCTGGACTATCTATTGTATTAGGACCATTGATGGCTGCGGGCGCTATAAAATTGGCGGGATCAACTCCCATATTTGCAGAACTGTTAGGCGGTACAGGATTAGACGTTAAATTATCGGGAACTGCTTACGCATTGGGCGCGGTGGGAGGTTTGTTTTCTTTTTGTGCTTTAATGATTCCAGCGATTCAAGCTTCTAGAATGTCTGTTACTGCTTATCGACGTGAGAGCGCTCGCCCAAGTGGACTTCCATTCTTTCAAAAATACTACATTGATGTTTTATTATTAATTTTGCTCGTAGTTCTTTTCAGACAATTGACTGAACAAGGATCACTTTTTGCTTCACAAGCGTTTGGCAAAACAACTGCTAACTATTTATTACTAGCAGTACCTGCAATTACTCTTCTCGGGTTTGCCTTAGTTTTACTAAGACTCTTTCCTGTTGCGTTAAATTTGGCTAGCAGGATACTCTCGAAAATACTTCCTGTAGGGCCTACTTTAGGGTTGTGGCAGATGGCTCGAAATCCAGCTTACTATGCCAGGTTGTCTTTACTGTTAATTCTCACTGCCGGGCTTGGGATTTTCGCTGCCAGTTTTGGGGGCACGTTGGATCGTAGTTTTAAAGAGCGAGTTTTGTATTCTACTGGAAGTGAAATTAGGATTGATGGTATTTCCTCGGACGCTAGTGGTTATACAAAGCCATTTCAATCAAGCTATGAAGAAATAGATGGCGTGGCCTCAGCTTCATCGGTGTATAGAGGGCGGGCATATGATTACACAGATCTGACCTCAGATAAAATTCAAATCCTAGGTATCAATCCAAGTACATTTGCTGATGTTGGATGGTTTAGAGATGGCTTCTTTGATGTAAGTAAGACGGACATGTTATCTTCATTAGAATCTAGTCAAATTGCTGAAGGGATTCCTATACCTGAAAAAGCCCGTACTATTTCTATAATTGCCAAGTCAAGTAGGCCTCAACCGACTGTTCGATTGGCTGTAAGGATTGTAGACGCAAATGGACGGTATTTTACCTATGAAATGGGAAATTTGACAACGTCTAATGTGCAACTGTACGAAGTGGCTTTAAAAAGGACAAGTAGGTCTACGTCTAGGTTGCTTAGAGGCCAACAACTTGAACCTACAGCTCCCCTAAGGTTAGTTTCTATAGCTATAGATGAAACAAATACTTTGGGTAGCACATTCCCAGGACAATTAACAATTGGACAAATCAGCGTGCGAGACTCTGAAGGAACACGATTTGAAATAGATAATTCCTTAGATAATCAGATGTGGAATCCTTTAGTCATGACTTCTGATTCAATTGGAGATTTCGTAACTGTATCTGAGATTGATGTTGATGGAATAGAAGGTGAATCAGTTACATTTAATTGGTCTTCTGGTCCTTCGCGTGTCCCAAGAGGAATTTATTATGGAACTGAAATTTCGTTTGTTCCGGTGATTGGAAGTAAATCATTTATTTCATCATCGGGTCATGAAATCGGCGATTTATTCTATATCTATGTTGCCAGTAAAAGGGTGCCAGTTAAGTTGGTAAATAGATTCTCTTATTTTCCTACTCTAGACGTTGTAAATGAGATTCATCTTGTCGCTGATATAAATACTTTAATTGCTTTTGCTAATTTAGATACCTCACAACGTGAATTAAAACCAAATGAAATGTGGCTTAACCTTAATGTTGAGGGGAAAGATAAATTAGATTTAGTTGAATCTTTAAAGACATACCCTTTTGGCGCCACAACTATTTTTGAACGAGAAGCATTGTTGCAGGAAAGTAGCGTGGACCCACTAACGAAAGCTGGGTGGAGGGCGATATTATTTATAGCGTTTGGGGCGGTATTTATATTGAGTTGTTTAGGGTTCATTGTTCATGCTTATGTGTCTTTTAGTGGCCGCAGAGTTCAATTTGCTTTACTAAGAACAGTTGGGCTGACACAATTTCAAATAGGTACAGTTGTACTTTTAGAGCAAGTTTTTGTAATTGCAACGGGAATGGCTTTGGGTGCATGGATGGGGCAAAACCTTGGGGCGATAATTATGCCATTTATTGCAAATGATGATCTTGGATCTCAGGTTTTACCTCCATTTGTAACTGAGATAAGTTGGATTGCTCTGATTGGCACGTATGCAGCTATGATTCTTGTGTTTACGGCTATAACTTTTTCAATGATATGGTTTGTGCGACGGATATCTGTGGTAACAACTTTAAGAATAGGAGAGAATTAGTTTTGTGAAAAATGCAAAAAGTTTAACTCATATTTCGTGTGAAGATGTATTTAAAATATATAAAATTGCTGACCTTGAGGTTGTTGCATTAAGAGGGCTAGACCTAGAAGTTGAAAGCGGAGAGATGATAGCTATTGTAGGCGCTAGTGGCTCTGGTAAATCTACTTTGTTGAATATATTGGCGGGGTATGACCTTCCGTCAGCAGGTAAAGTTTCTGTGCTGGGAAGAGATCTTCTAAGTATGAGTTCATCAGAAATAGAAGGATACAGACGAACTAAGGTTGGTTTCATATGGCAACAAACTGGACGTAATATGTTCCCATATCTAACAGCGATAGAAAATGTTGAATTGCCTATGATGTTGATTGGAGACAAACCCGAAAAAAGAAGAAAAAGGGCAGAACATTTACTTGAATTAGTGGGATTGTCTGAACGGATGGATCACACTCAAGACAGATTGTCTGGAGGAGAACAACAGCGTGTTGCAATCGCAATATCTCTTTCTAATAACCCGCCATTACTTTTAGCTGATGAACCAACGGGCGAACTTGATGATGCCACAGCTGGGGAGGTTATGAAGGTTTTTGAGTCGGTGAATCAAGAGTTGAACACTACTATTATGATAGTAAGCCATGATCAAGATATTGCATATAAGGTTGATAGAGTTGTTTTAATTAGAGATGGAAAGTTGTCAACAGAAATAACGCGGGATAAATCAGTTGGCGATGGAAATGAATTAGAAGAATTTATAATCGTAGATGGTAGTGGACGAGTACAAGTACCTAAAACGCTTTTAGATCAGACAAAAATTGAAAGAAGAGCCAAAGTAAGAGTTGATGATAAAGGTGTTATCTTAGAGCCAGGAGATGCAAATAAATGAATTCTGACGAAACAATAATAGCGGTCCAAAATGCATCCAGGTCGTTTAAATTGGCAGGGGAAACAGTATCTGTTCTCAAATCTGTGGATCTTAATATTAGGCAGGGTGAATTTGTGACCTTGATTGGCCGTTCAGGGTCCGGTAAAACCACATTGCTTAATCTTTTATCTGGGCTGGATTCACCTAGCAGTGGAAAGGTATTGTTCGAAGATCAAAACATGGCTGAAATGAATGAGGGTAGGCTTACTGAGCTTCGTAGAAGCAAGCTTGGATTTGTTTTTCAAAGCTTTGGGCTTTTGCCTTTATTGTCAGCATTTGAAAACGTTGAACTTCCTTTACGTATATCCGGTGTTGGAACTGGGGAAAGAGAAAGATTAACACGTAGGGCATTAGATATAGTGGGACTTGAAGGGAGGTCTAGTCACCGACCGTATGAACTTTCAGGAGGAGAGCAACAAAGAGTTGCGATAGCGAGGGCTATTGTTCATGATCCCATTCTCATATTGGCTGATGAACCAACCGGGGAATTAGATTCTGTTAATTCAAAGGCTATTTTCGGATTGTTTAAACAAATGGTTAAAGAAAAAAACATGTCAGTTGTAGCAGCTACTCATGATTCAAATCTGTTGGAAATGTCCGATAGGGTAATGAGGTTGTCCGAAGGAAATATTGAAGAAGACGCAACTTATGGGCAACGTTTTCGCGAATAATACCTAATCTGTATTTTCAAAAAACTTTCATTTAATATATGAATATATTGGGAGAAACACATGACATCCCTTCTTTTAAAAGGTGGTACAGTTTACGATTCATCTCAAGGTATAAAAGCCCAAAAATTAGATATAGCAGTCCGTAATGCAAAAATCGCGGAATTAGCTGCTAATATCGACCCAAAAGACTTTGATGAAATTATTGATGTTACAAATAAAATTGTTGCACCAGGTTTAATAGATTTACATTGTCATGTTTTCCATGGGTTTAATTCTTCAGGCGTTCATCCAGATGTAGTTGGAGTTGGATCAGGGGTGACGACGGTAGTCGATGGAGGTAGCGCAGGCCACTCTAACTTCGGCGGCTTTCCAACTTATATTATTCCTAACTCAAAAACTAGAGTTCTATGCATGATACATATATCGAGTACCGGATTGTCAGTGATGCCAGAGTTAACGAGTATTGAAAATATTGATGTAGAGCAGACGGCTCGAGTTGTTCGAGAAAACTTCCCCTTAACTCGAGGAATTAAGATTAGAGCTATAGGTCCAACAACTGAAACACTTGGGGTAGAGATCGTCAAGTTGGCAAAGCAGGCAGCAATTGATTCTAAAACTAGATTGATGGTGCATATTGGTGAGTTATATCATCAAGGCAAAACTTTGACCCAGGAGTTATTGCCATTATTAACTAGAGGAGACATATTAACTCACACTTTTACCCCGAACCCAGGCAAGATAATTGATGCCCAAGGGAAAGTTTTATCGGAAGTTTTCGAAGCTCAGAAAAAGGGAGTAACTTTGGACACAGCTTTTGGTAGGTATAACTTTAGTTTTGACATCGCAAAAATGGCATTGGACCAGGGACTAATTCCCAATACAATCAGCACAGATATGACGATCCTTGGCAGGCAAAATTCTGCTCACAGCATGACTGAAATGTTAACTCGATTTGTAGCTTTGGGGTTCAGTTTAGAAGATGTTATAAAGATGACTACTGAGAACTCAGCAATTGCTTTGGACATGTTGGATTCAATTGGGACTTTGAGGATCGGGAATGAAGCAGATATAAGCGTTTTATCAGTTGTTAAAGGAGATTGGAATGTGAGTGATGTTAAAGGTAATATTCTTACTACTAGTAAGGCTATAATTCCATACATTACAATAAAAACAGGAGATGTGATAACTCCAGATTTTGGACCTCACCCTTGGGGATTTTTGCCAAACCGAAATATAAAGTAAACCATGAATAAAGAAATACAATTACAAAAGATTAACGGCATAGCCACAATAACAATCAACAGGCCTAAGAAACGTAACGCAATTAATTATGATGGATGGATCTCATTGCAGGGCTTAGCTAAAACAGTAGATCAAGATAAAGATATCAAAGTCGTTATAATTCAAGGATCTGGGCAAGAGGCATTCTCATCTGGGGCTGATATAGCAGACTTTGACGATTATCGTAGCAATTCAGAGAAAGCGATTATTTATGCAGAAGCATTTGAGGGAGCGATGAATGCAATAGAGGCAATATCTAAGCCCACCATTAGCTTAATAAAGGGTTACTGCATTGGAGGTGGTTGTGAGATGTCTATGGCGACAGATATGAGGTTTGCGGCTGACAATTCTACTTTTGGGATTCCGGTAGCTCATCTAGGCATTCTAATAGGGTACTCAGAAATGACTCGCTTAATTAGATTGGTCGGTGCGGGTAATGCCTCATATATTTTACTTAGTGGGAAAACAATCTCGTCTGATGAAGCCCTGCGAATAGGATTAATAAATGGTTTGCACCCCCTTGCCCAACTAGATAAATTTGTAATGAATCTTGCTAGCTCGATGGTCCCCCTTGCCCCCTTATCACAAAGAAGGCATAAAAAAATAATGCAAAAAGTGTTAACCAATCCAGGACTGCAAGGGTTAACAGAAGAAGAAAGTCTGTTACCTTTCACTAATTTTGATTCTGTAGATTTTATGGAAGGTCGAAAAGCGTTCTTAGAAAAGAGGAACCCTGATTTTAAAGGGCTATAGTTAATTGTCATATCAAGTTGATTCCATCTTAAAGGTAGAGATTTAAATGATTGGAAAACACGCATTAGAAGGTGTACGAATATTAGATTGTACGCAAATTCTTGCAGGACCATTTTGTACCATGCTTTTAGCTGATATGGGCGCCGATGTAATTAAAATTGAGAAGCCCGATGGAGGTGACGATACTCGCCGAATGGGGCCTCCGTTTGTGGAAGATACAGCAGCAGCTTTCTTAATGGTGAATCGTAATAAACGAAGTATCACACTTGATTTAAAGAATGAAAATGGCATTCAAATTTTTAAGGAGTTGGCAAAAAGATCAGATATATTAGTTGAAAACTTACGCCCGGGCACAATGGAAAAACTTGGACTCTCTTATAAAGACATACAATCCATTAAATCAGACATAGTATATTGCTCTATTTCAGGGTTTGGGGCAACTGGCCCATATTCCAAAAGATCTGGGTTTGATTTGGTTGCCCAAGGCATGAGTGGGCATATGAGTTTTACGGGTAATCCAAATAGTGAACCCATTAAATTAAGTGTGCCAATTAGTGATTTAAATGCTGGGATGTTTGCTGCATATGGCATTTTGTCTGCTTATATAAGTAGACTAAAAACTGGAGAAGGTCAGTATTTAGATACGTCTCTCTTGGAGGCTGGGATCGCTTATACCATGTGGGAATCTGCAAGTTTATTTTATGAAGGCGTGATCCCAACTCCAGTTGGTTCCCGCCATCGCATGGCAGCACCATATCAAGCTTACAGCACCTCTAATGGATATATTAATATTGGGGTTGCGAATCAGGGTACATGGATTAGGTTATGCGATGCCATGGGTAGGGTAGAAATGAAAGATGATCCTAGGTTTATTACAAATGCAAAAAGAGTTGAAAATCTATTAGTATTAAAGATGGAAATTGAAAGAACTCTTCATCAGCATGATACTGAATATTGGTGGAATAAGTTTACTGAATTTAATGTGCCCTCAGGGCCCATTTATGATATGAAACAAGTATATGAAGACCAACATGTACAAGCTAGAGGAATGGAATTAGACATCAAGCATCCAAGCCTTGGAGACATAAAGAATGTTGGTTTTGGAGTCAAATTATCTGGGACTCCAGCTTCAGTTCGTATGCCCCCTCCCGATTTAGGACAGCACAATAACGAGGTGCTAGAGTCTATAGGATTTACAGAATCAGATATTACTGATTTAAAACGAAACGGTGGTCTCGGGTAAAAACTTAGTCTTTAATTCGCTGAAGCACATTTCTGACTGATCCAACTAGGGTATCTACCTCTGCCTCACCAGTAAGACTGCATACTGCGCCTTGAGCTTTAGCAAACATCAGTATCCCTTCATTCATTAGGCCAGTGTACAATACCTTTTTAAGTTCTTGATCTCCTCTTAGCATAGATCTGTAGTCAGTAATGTTTTCATCGGTGAATTGAATCCCGAATAGAGACCCCATTCCAGTTGCTTGGCCAGGAATTTCAAGTTCACCGAATACAGCATTTATCTTTTGTCTGATTTCATCACCGATGGAGTTTAATCGATTAAAAACATCAGGGGTTAATTGCTTAAGTGTTTCTAATCCCGCGATCATTGTAGCTGGATTAGCATTAAATGTGCCGGCATGTGAAATTACTGGTCCTTTTTCATTATCGTATAGTGACATCAGCTCTTCCTTTCCCCCCCATGCGCCAATTGGTAATCCGCCTCCTATTATTTTCCCGAAAGTCGTGACGTCAGGAGTGACTCCATAAATTTCTTGAGCTCCACCACTAGACAAACGGAAACTTTGCACTTCGTCAAAAATCAAGACAATACCAAGTTGAGTGGTAAGATCACGGATTCCCTGTAGAAATTCTGGAGTTGCCGCGACGTAACCGAAATTAGAGGAAACAGGTTCCATTATCACCGCAGCCAGATCGTCTGCATTTTTTGTGATAATTTCTATACATTTTTCTAAGTCGTTGTAAGGAAGAACAATTACATCATCTATGACACTTTGGGGTTGCCCGGGCCATTCTGGAATAGCAGTTGTTTCATCTGGGTTTAACTTGTCCATAGGAGTATAGACACTTACAGAAACATACTCATGGTTGCCATGGTATCCACCTTCGAACTTGGCAAATTTTGGCTTTGATGTATATGCTCTAGCCATTCTGATGGCATTAAGAGTTCCTTCTGTTCCAGAATTGGTAAATCTAACTTTGTCAACTGATGGAACGCGATCCACTATGGTTTTAGCTAATTCAATCTGAACTTCGGTTGGAGCAGAATAACTTAACCCCATATCTGCTTGCTTCTTCACTGCTTCGGTTACTGCTGGATTTGCATGGCCGACTATATAAGTTGTGGCGTTAAGCATGAAATCAAGATAACTATTTCCATCCACATCATAAACATGATGCCCGGACGCCTTGTCAACAAAGAAAGGGAAAGGGTCAAAATACGCCGTTGCCCTTGAACTACCACCGGGTAGATATTTAGAAGCTTCTTTCTGCATCAATTTGGATTTTGGATGATTTACAGTAAAGGTGCTACTTTCTTGATCCATTTTGTTTGACATAGCTTTCCTCTTGATAATTTTATTTAATTACTATAATAATCTTAACTTATTTATCATACCCGGTTACTGAGCAGTTAATCCACCATCAATCATTAATTCTGAAAGATGTGATATTCACTTACGGCACTGACTACTTCTTGGCTATCAGTATCTACGCCGGCTTCTTTTCTCATCCTAATTACCTCTGGGTCAGACATAAATGCCATGACGCCTTCCATAGTTTCCGCTTCAGCTATATCATAAATTCTTGTTCCATCTTCGGTTTCCGTTGCCACTATTAGTTTTAGTCCATTTTTTAGCATATGAGGCTTTAAGTCATCAACTAGTTTCAGCCAGCTTTCAAAGCTGCATTCCTTGGTTTTTTTGAATGTTGTCAGAAATCTCATTTTCCCCCTTTTCGCTTCTATTTGCTGGGCATCTCTTTCCTCACATATTATAGGTTAGAATGATGTATGCTCTTCAGTCCAATACGAAACATATTCACCATCCACCCAAGTTGGCTCTGACTCAAGGTGTTCCATGATTTCTTGAAACATCTTATGCTGATTAGGGTCATTCCCGCTTGCATCTTTTGCTTCCTTATTTTCAAAAACTACAACTGCAATCAATTCAGATTGAGTATCAGGATTCATTAAAAACCAAGCTACTCCTCCAGCAGGTGGCTCCTCTCTTGAATTGAAAACTTCTATCAATTGGTCTTTATGACCCGACTTCACCTTCATTGTAAAAATAGTGCCATACATAATAATTCCCCTCTGTTCGCAATAAGTCTTTAAATCATACCGGGTTACTGAGCAGTTAATCCGCCATCAATTATTAATTCTGACCCAGTCATATATGAAGACTCGTCAGACGCTAAAAATAAGGCGGCATTGCACACGTCAGTAGCGCTAGCGAATCTCCCAAGAGGTATTTCAAGACCTCGCTGATTTTTTAAACTCTTGTCTGGGTAGACTTGACTTAACATTTCAGATTCTACAGGTCCTGGATGAATAGAATTTGCCCTCACATTATTTCTAGCATACTGAAGCGCTGTAGACTTAGTAAATACGCGAACTGCAGCTTTTGATGGGTTGTAAGCCGTGGAAATCCTGCTTCCTATGATCCCAGCTGTTGAAGAAATATTTACTATTGATCCTCCCCCTGCAGCGATCATTTTAGGTAAGACGCTTTTGGTTCCTAGGAATACACCTTTCGCGTTTACATTCATGATTGAATCCCATTGCTCTCCGTCTGTGTCCAAAATTTTCCCTGATTTATATATGCCGGCATTCTGCACTAATATTGTAGGTAGGCCAAAAAGTTGCTCAGTTTTATTTACAAGCTCTATCCAACTGGATTCATTTGTTACATCTAAATAAACAAAAATTGCTTTGCCGAAGCCATTTTGTATTTCATGTTCAATTTGCTTGCCTTTCGTCGAATCAATATCGGCGATTATTATTGAAGCTCCTTCTAAGGCAAATCTTCGAGCTTGAATAATACCTAAATTCCCAGTACCTCCCGTTATAATAGCAACCTTTTTAGCAAGTCTCATTGTCAATTAAAAACAATCGTGACTTTAGTAGAAATTTTGGTAATAACGTATGATAAGTTCATCGATTGTGCTAGTTATTCATTCATAGATCCGGATCGAAATCCTTCTATATCAATAGTTATATATTTATATCCTAAAGCTTTTAAGCTTGTTGTAACTTTCTGTTTAATTGAGGGAGTTAACAATTTATCGAACTCTTCAACAGGCAATTCGATTCTCGCTATAGTGTTATGGTCACGAACCCTGAGTTGATTAAACCCCAGATCTCTCAATAATTCTTCAGCTGCCCCAATTCGCGTTAATAACTCACTTGATATTTGTGTTCCGTAAGCTACCCTAGAAGCAAGACATGCTTGAGCAGGTTTGTCCCAAGTAGGCAAGTTCATTTTCCGCGACAGAGCTCGTATATCTGTTTTAGTGAGGCCTACCTCTGCTAGGGGACTTATGACTCCATGCTCTGTAGCAGCTTTTATACCTGGCCTGTAATCATCTAAATCATCATGGTTTGTTCCATTAGCCACCGTTTTATAATTTAATTTAGCAGCCAACTGTAAAATATCTTGGTAAAGAGTATCTTTGCAAAAATAACATCTGTCGAGCTGATTTGCTCTATACTCAGGCCTGTCAATTTCTTGGGTTTCTATGACACGGCAAGAGAACCCTGCTGTCTCAGCGACTGAAATAGCTTCGTTAAGCTCCTTATGGGTAATGCTAGGAGACTTTGCTATTACGGCTAGTGACTTATCTCCCAATACTTGATGTGCTATCGATGCTAAAAGAGCACTATCAACCCCACCGGAATACGCAACAATCAAGGAATCACTTAAAGAAACCCTTTTCTTTAAGGCAATCAATTTATTCTCTAAATCTGTGGATTCCAGAGCTTGCATTAGTTAATTTTAGTATTTTTCATTGTAAAGTTGTGGTTTATTCCTCAGATACAAAGCGTTTAAGAACATTATTAGTTATTTTTGACACGTCATTATTGTAATTATTGTGAGATAAAGATCCACACCAAGATATGGACCCAGTTGAAAACACTGCTCCATTATTGGGCCCTTCATAATAAACCATATCACCTCTAACCAATGGGTTTACTGTACCGCCTTGCATTCCATCATTTAGTAACACCTCTTCAATCACATGTTGGTACACATCAGAGAATCCATCTGTTGTTGCTAAAACGAGAGCGTGAGGAGGGGTTCCAAGTTCGACGTCAGCTCTATCTATCTCAAAACCACCGGCACCGCCTTGCACCAATCCGTAGTTTCCGAATTCATCTCCTTCATCAACTCCTTCCATAATGAACGAAGCTCTTGGATCTTTACTTTCTTCTGACTTCCGATAGGGGTTAGAAGCATCAAATCCTTGAGAAGTAAATCCAACTCCAACTAGCTGCTGCGGAGGACGTCCTCTAAACCTCCATAGTCCTCCTAACTCACCAGTGCTTTGATGGTAATATTCTCCAGGAGCAGCTTCCCAAGCTTCGGTACCTCTGTGCCGCCTTACTTCTATAGAATGTGTAGAATCAGCTCCAAATGATGTGACCCAGTAATACCCATTCCCGCCTAGGTACATATGTCTACCGCCACCCACAAGATACTCTTCTAGGTAATCCAGCATCTCTCCTGTCCAATATTCAGGATGAGATCCACTCACCACTACTTGATATCTATTTAACAGCTCTGTACCTTCTAAATGTAAGTCTTCATCTGTAGCCACATCAAATTCATGTCCCATTTGTTCAAGCCAGTCAACTAGGTGTAGGTCTGCATTGAATTGGTGTGGAGCGCCTTTCATATTGTCTAATAGAGGAAAAATATATTTGGGTCTCATGTTCAGAATAGGCCGAAGTCTAGATGAGTGAGCAACCCCGCTGCCATCTGTGTGGCGATCATAGAGGCTACGTAGTTTGTTATCAACCATGTACCGGTCTGAATCTGTATCAGGATGATTAAACTTTACTCCGGTATCATCGCTGAATAATGTTGCAAAATCTAGGCCATTATTAAGATGGAAGTTAGCGTATGCTAAATAACTATTTGTCGGCACTAAAAACAGAATTGGCGCGGTAGATGTTTTCTTTGGGGGACGTACAAAGAAAGGAATATAATCTTCACCATCATTTGATTTCAGACGTGCAGCGTAGACTCCACTACGCAAGTTTTCTGGTACTTTTAATTTAAAGCCTACCTCCCATTCAGCATTGTCTAAGTGATCATCGTGGAAATGGACAGCACCATATAGTTCAGGTGCTATTTTGTAGTTTTGTTCTTGCCCTCTCCAAAGATGTCCGGTCATTCCTCTATATGGTCTATTAATTACCCTCCCATTGTGACCGTTACCTGAGATATCATCTACATTTGAGTTTGAAAAATTCGTGGTAAATGTCCATGCGGCCACTAAGTTTCCTTCCCCGACTTCGTTAGCTGGCGCCTCACCTTTTAATCTATGTATTTCATCTTTAGTTAAAGCGCTGCTGTAAACTTTTGGGCTGTCTATTTTCCCGTTGTACTTAGCATCAATTAAAAACTCAGAATCTTTATTTTTGTAAGAGTGGGCTGCCATCATGAAAGGTGCGTCAGTTTTAGGGATTTTCACAAATTCAACATTAGTTTTTGTTTGTGATAGAGATGGCTCGTTAGGCCAAATTGTAAGAGGGATTTGATAGATTGATACTTGTTTGTTTTCAGCATCATAGCTGATTGCAGCAAAATACCAAACGCCATCTCTCATAGGAACATTTGATGATATATTTAAAGATTTTTTTGAATTTGCACAAACTAATCCTAAGCATCCATTTTCTGTGATGACCATACGGTATCCAATAGAATCAGACCCTGACCATTTCCCAAGTATGGTTTGCTCTCGAAGCGTTGTTGTTGTTGGATATATCCAAGCTTGAAAAGTTAGACTTTCTGTAATATTTAGGTTTTCTGTATTCGGCACAGTCACATAAGATCCGTTTCTTATGTCCTGTACTTTTCCTGTATATTCTCCATCTATACTGGTCTTCACATATTCTTCTTTAAAGCCAGGCCCGTCTTGACTGGTATCTCCGTGAATTAAGCGAACTACATCTGCATGGTAAGTATCATTTTGACAACTGACCATAAACTCTATATTCTCACCTGGGTGTAGGCTTAGTTTGTTTGCATATCCAACGACTTTCATGATTCAATCCTTATTATTGTTAAAGTTAATAGAATTAATGAAATGTTAGCATTGATAATTTTATTTCGGTAATTTTTTATATGTTTTGATTGACTGGATATTACAAAAAATCGAATTCCATTGAAAAGATAATTTTAAGAGAGTACAAAAATTAACGAAGAATCTATTAAGAAACTTTTAGAGGCATACACTTTAGGTGAAGTAACTGCCGATGAAGTAATATCAAAGTTATCTTATATGCCTTACCAAGACCTTGGGTTTGTTAAAGCAGACCATCATAGAGAACTGCGCACAGGATTCCCAGAAGTTATTTTTGGGCAAGGTAAAACAACTGAACAGGTTGTCAGTATTTCAAATGAGATACTCAAGTTCAGTAAACGATTAATGATCACGCGTGCATCAGATGAAATGTATTTTGAAGTAAAAAAACTTTGCGCTTTAGCGCAATATCATCATGATGCTAAAGCCATAACTGTTGACATAAGGGGTTCTGTTCTTAAAGAAAAAGGCGTTTTAATTGTAAGTGCAGGAACATCTGATTTACATGTTGCAAAAGAAGCGCAGGCAATTGCGGAACTAATGGATTGTCAAGTTAAAATGTTAATTGATGTTGGAGTAGCTGGGCTTCATAGATTGCTGGACAATTTAGGTGAAATCAAAAAACATAAAGTCATCGTTGCAGTAGCGGGTATGGATGGAGTCTTACCTGCAGTAATAGCAGGGTTGGTTAAGGCTCCTGTTATAGCTGTGCCGACTAGCATAGGATATGGCGCAAGTTTTGAAGGGATAGGTCCTTTATTGACTATGTTAAATTCATGTGCCCCGGGGGTGTCAGTAGTAAATATTGATAATGGATTCGGCGCAGGATATTTGGCTGCGATGATCAATAAATCTATGAAGGATTAAAAAAGTAATATGAAAGAGAGAGTACTTGGCAATATAGACACAATCTCCTTTTCTGTTATAAAACCTTTTGGGATTTTGCCGGATGAAATGACGTATGGAGGGGTCAGTGCATGTTGCGTTGACTCTAAAGACAGAGTGTATGTTTTAAGAAGGTCTGACCCGCCCATTATAGTTTTTGACCGTGAAGGCAAGTTTTTGGATTCTTTTGGGCATGGAAAGGTAATAGAAGGTCACGGAATGTCCATATCATCTAATGATGAAATTTGGATAACTGATAAAGATGGCCATGTGGCACTTAGGTTTAGCACCTCAGGTGAACTCACTATGCAATTAGGAAATTATGGAAGACCTAAATTACAAGATCCTTTTTCCCATCCATCTGATGTTGCAGTCCATAGAAATGGTGATATTTATATATCTGATGGATATGGAAATTCTAGGATTCATCATTTTTCATCGGATGGAAAATTAATAAAAAGCTGGGGCAATCCGGGAAGTGGTCCGGGCGAGTTTACAGTTCCTCATGCGTTAGCTTTTGATAGTAAAGATAGATTGTTTGTATGTGATCGTGAAAATTACAGAATTCAGATTTTTAACTTAGATGGTAATCTCCTTGATATTTGGTCCGATCACTACAAACCAATGGATATATACATTGATAAAAAAGATAGGATATTTATCACAGATCAAGTTCCGAGAATATCTGTGTTAGATACTCACGGTAAGCTAATTGCACGAGGTTTGCATCGAGGGCATGGAATATGGGGCGATTCAGAGGGAAACATCTATTCCTGTTGGCCTCAACCAAGTTCAAGTCCAGTTGTAAAATTAAAATTAAAGAATTCTGGTTCTTAATCATATTTAAAAGGATTATTAATGAAGATAACCGATATTAAGACAACTCTATTATCTTTTCCGATACCTGAGGAAAAACGATGGCGTACTGATTTGGGAGTTGCAACTAAATCAGACAACTGCCTAATTCATGTTGACACCGATTCTGATATATCAGGGGTCGGTATCGGATATGGTAATCCGGAAGTCATTAAATCGATTGTTGAGACTCAATTAAAACCTTCACTCCTTGGCGAAAACCCGTTATATGTTGAAGGTCTTTGGGAAAAAATGTACAGCGGTTCACGTGGGATACCAAGCTTAAACAGAGGAGTTTCTCAACCGTCGTTTAGTCGGCGTGGTGATACACTCTGCGCGATTGCTGGTATTGATATCGCATTATGGGATATTTTGGGAAAATTTTTTGAAAAGCCAATCTATCAAATTCTTGGTGCCTCTAGACACAGAATTAGAGCATATGCATCTGGAGGATGGGCTCCAGGAGTAGAAGCAGGAGAAGAAATGGCAGGCTATGCTGCTAAAGGCTTTAGCGCGGTAAAAATGAGGGCTGAAGGTATAGATGGATTCTCGCTTACAAAGCTTAGAACTAGAGTTGGATCTGCACGAAAAGCTTTAGGCCCAGATATTGAGTTAATGGTAGATGCACATGGATCCTTTGATGTTTCTACTGCAAAAAGAGTAGCAAAAATACTAGAGGAGTTTGACATAGCTTGGTTTGAGGAGCCGGTATCTTATGATGACCATATTGGACAAGCTGAGGTGAGGAAAAGCACAATAGTTCCAATTTCTTCTGGAGAAAGTGAGTCTACTCGTTTTGAAATTCTTGATTTGCTAAGAAATAGGTCTGTTGACATTGTTCAACCTGATGTAGCGATGTCCGGTGGTATAACAGAGAATCGAAGAATTGCAGCTCTCGCTGGCACGCATAACATTCGATATGCTCCACATGTATGGGGAAGTGGCGTTACATTTGCAGCTAGCATCCACTTAGCAATGCATGCACCAAACTGTTTTATTTTTGAAGTTTCTCAAAGCAATTCCCCTTTAAATTGGAAATTATTCGTCGAACCGTTCGAAATAAAAGATGGGTATGTATATGCTGCTGACCGCCCAGGGCTAGGATTTACCCTTCAAGATGGGTTAGAAAAACTATACCCTTTTCAAAAGGGACCGAGTTACATTTATTAAGGTTAAAGTCAAATAAGCCCTCATAGTATGAAGATGTTTAACGGGAAATTACCCTGGATTATCGCTGGAGTATTGGGAGTCCTTGTCTTACTTGCTTATATTATGGTGTTGATGTCGAGTGAAGTTAATGCCTAAAGCACAGTGGCTTATTGGAGCCATATTATTTCTAGCGTTTATTGTTATATTTCTGCAAAGAGTCTATATGACGAGATATACTGCCATTTTAAAAATAATTAAGGAGAATGAAATGCCAACTATTAATATTTCATACAAAGTACCTTCTGCAAATGCATCGGAAGTTGAAGATGCCCTTCAAGCTCATGCTGAACATATGAGGGCGAGCTATACTGCTGACAATCCAAGAGGAGACAACCCGCTAGATGCTTACTTTACAAAGGCTGAGGAGTTAAATAACCCCACAAGCCCAGCAGATGGGACAACAGGCAATATTATATTCACGCTGAATGAAAAGTGGAGTCAAGTAGAGCATATTCAAGCACATATAGGTAGAACTTTAGAAGCATCTCATGCCGAGAAATTCATAGCTGCTATGCAAGCTTATGGAACTGTTTCGGTTATGGGCGAAATTTTTTATGATATGAATGGCTAAATACAGGGGAAGTAAGCCACTTTATATTTATTTTGCTTCATTTTGCATATGCTGCAACGGACTGAAGTTGGAAGATCAGAAGAGAATTTACTTTAACAAATAACTCAATTATTGGAAAATAACTTATACTCTGGCATATGTTAGCTATTTCTAGAAATATAGTTATTCTCTTTTCTGCAGGATTAATACTTCTACTGGTAGGTTGTGAGCCAGCAAAAGATACAGTTGATTCAGAATCTTCCATCAACGTTTCTACTGCAAACAAAAATAATGCGACCTTACTAGCATCGATGATTGAAAAAAGGCAGGATTTCGAATTAGTGGTGCTTTCCGACGGCAGGTTACTTTCAATCGGCGGTCGAGGAGTAGCTTCTCTCGTAACTAGCGCAGTCAATACTACAGAAGTATATGACCCTGCTGCAGATAAATGGACATTATCAGGCCATATGAATGAGGTACGGTCTGTAACAAGTGCTGTTGAACTAGAAGATGGTACGGTATTAGTTTCAGGCGGTGCTGCTCACCAGAGAAACGCTACCTCCCTAACAGAGATTTGGGATCCTGGCACAGGTGAGTGGACTATCGTAGCTCCAATGAACCAAGCTAGAGAAAAGTTTGGATTAATTCGCTTCGCAGATGGCAGAGTAATCGCGATAGGCGGCTCTGATGATATCGGACAACATACACCGACAGCTGAAATATATGATCCTGCCACAGATACTTGGACAATAGTTGACTCTATGGGTGAAAACCGAATCTGGCATACAACAACAGCGTTAGGTGATGGGCGTATCCTGGTAACCGGTGGTGGCAACCCTGATGGTCCATTTCAAAAGAGTGCTGAAATATTCGATCCAGCCACTGAAAAATGGCAATATGCAGGAGAAATGAGTGTCTCTAGATCTCAGCATACCGCAACATTAATGGCCGATGGACGGATATTGGTTGTAGGTGGCAGAGGCAAAAGAACAACCTCTGAAATATATGACCCGGTAACAAACAGCTGGGACTCAGTTGCAGATACAACAAACCCAAGAGCTGAACATATTGCAATAGCAAACTCAGATGGATCAGTATTAGTTGCAGGCGGCACAGGTAACTTACAGTCAATGGAATTGTACGATCCAATCTCAAATAGCTGGACTGAAGTCGGTAAGATGCAATACAGCAGATATCGATTCCAGGCTTACAAAAGAGATGATGGCTCGATAATGCTAATAGGCGGACAGGGACTCGAAACTGCTCTAGCTGAAACGGAAGTATTTAATATAACTCTTTCTAATCGTACTCAAGATGAGTTAGATGCTAACGCAGAGTCAGCAAGATCTGGAGTTCAGGAAGTTGCTCTTAATGCGACTCCAACTGCCTTGCCTACTGCTACTCCACTACCAGAACGTAAAACCGTCACAAATGAAGGCATGAAGTTCAACTTTACTGAGGCTATTGAATCAGACCCATCTGGTACTACAATTACACCTCTAGGTAATCCAGTTAAATTGGCTATCGGCCAAACTGTAATCAGCCCTAATCCTGACTCAGGAATGGCAGGTATATTTGAAGCGGTTGTATCTGATGACAGGGAAAGTGGTGGCACAGCTGTCGTTAAAATTTTCATTAGAATGGGATTCTTTGATCAAGGCACAACAGATGTGACTTTACAGGCAGGTGGGGAGCCAGCTGCTAAGAAGTTAGGTAGGTTATGGATATGTGTCACAGATTTAGAATATGACTTAGATAATAACCCTATAGCGACGGTAACAATTTTCAAACCCTAAAGTTCGCGTAATTTAGACTTTCTTATTAAAGAGGATTAGCCATATAAAAGTTATTCGATTAGTTATTCTAAATAACTTATACTATGATTTGTACACATAAGTTGATGTTTTTATCTCTATTAAAGAAACTAAAGAAGCAAGCTAGTAACCTCATATATTAAGCCAGTGTTATCATATTCTTAAATGTCTTATTCTAAATTCGAATTCACACAAATATCACGGCTTGAAGTTGAGGCTTTAGGCAAACCGGGCCAGCGGACATTCCGTATTATCACGGAAAGCAACAATAGTGTTGCTTCAATATGGATTGAAAAAGAACACTTATTAGAGTTGTCTTTGTCTATAAAACAATTGATTGATTCAACAGTGGAAGGTGAAGATGCCGCAGCTTCTGGCATGGTACCGAATCAGCTTGAAGCGCCCGACATGACAAAGTTAGATTTTAAAGTAAGTCGTCTGGGATTGAAGCATGACGAGCCATCTGGCATGTTTTTAATTGAGTTTAATGATACTGACAACATCGAAAATACAAACAATACTTCTGACTTAACATTGTGGGTAAATAGGTACCAAGTAGATTTATTTGCTGATCAAGCAATCAAAATTTGCGCTTCAGGGAGACCTCTTTGTAATCTTTGTGGAGTACCAGTTGATTCACCTGAAGAAGGTGGACACCTGTGCCCAAGAAGAAATGGGAACCACCCCATAGATGAAATACAAAAGATTTAAAGTTTCGTGATTTCAATTGCAGATTGCCCGAATATCTGGGATACATCAAAGTAATGTCGGTTGAAAAAAAATCAGAAAACGTAACTGAACCTTCTCTCTTAGTTGTTAAACATATATTAGAGTCAGCTGAAATTGTTTCTGGTGGTCAATTATTATTGGGCTCAAACAGTACCTTCCTAGTGAATCTGAAAACGGATGAAGGAAAGGCAATGAGGGCTATATACAAGCCTAAGATTGGAGAAAGGCCCCTGGACGATTACCCAGTACAGACATTATATCGAAGAGAATACGCTACATACCTAGTGTCTCAATTTTTAGGTTGGCCAAATATACCCCTAACTGTAATACGAGAAGGTCCTTTTGGAGTTGGAACATTACAGTGTTTTGTTGACTTCGGTCCGGATACAAATTATTTCACTTTAAGAGAAAGCAGGCTAGAGGATTTGGTCACAGTCGCTCTTTTTGACCTTATAGTTAATAACGGGGATAGAAAAGGAGGACACTTCATAGAGGACTTAAAAGGTAAGATCTGGAGTATTGATCATGGACTAACGTTTCATTCGGAATTTAAATTACGTACCGTTATGTTTGAATATTGCGGATTCAGGTTTCCTGAGGAACTTATTGATGATGTAAAAAAATTATTAATTCAATTAGAAACTAAGACTGAACAGTACAATGTATTAGCAGAACAAATTAGTAATATTGAAGTCGATGCTTTAATTGCTAGATTGCAACTGATCGTTGAAAACCCGGAGCATCCATCTCTAGATCCTTATTTTAATGTGCCATGGCCGCTTATTTAATACAACTTAGGAGTGATTGCTTAAATACTTAATAAAACCAAGAGTAAGTTAAATTTTAAGTAAATTACTTAGCTTTTGCTTCCAGCCAGATTTATATTCAAGTTTTTGGGAAATAAGATTTACTATTCCTGTAGAACCAAAAATTAATGGAGCATGCCACTTACGTAATGTGGCCATATCAACAATGACTTTCTGGGGTTGCTTGTAGAATGAATCAAATTCAGACCACTGAGCCTTTTTCCTACTAATATTTCCAACTTTAATGCTGCCTCCTGCTTCTTTGATTATTATTAATCCTGCTGCCACATCCCATATTGCTAATGAACCAAGGAGTGCAGAATATTGGAAAACACCGGTCGCAACCATGGCTAGTTCGTATGCAATACTGCCTAAAATTCTAGGTTCCCCTTTGATTCTGTCAGTAAACCGAAAAGAGTTATGAAAAGAACCAGGCAAACCAACCAAGCTTAGAGAATCTGGAGAATCCCTGTTTGAAATGTTTATAGGTTTATCGTTTAAGTATGCTCCTTTACCGATTACAGCATGCAAGATGTCTCCGCCTTTATCTCCGGTTGGAATAAATATTGCTCCGGCTATAGGTATCCCATCACACAAAACACCAATAGAGCAAGCAAATATTCTAAGTCCATTGGAAAAATTTCTTGTGCCGTCTAACGGATCGATAACCCAAACATACTTGGGTAGTATTTTATTAGTTCCTGGTTGATCCTCTTCACCTATTACAGCATGATCTGGAAAAGATTTAAGGATTGATATTTTTAATAGATCCTGGACATTTTTATCGGCTTCAGTAACTGGGTCAGTTTTACCTAGGTCTTTATATTCAATTTCGAGTGGTTTGCCAAAATATGTCAGTAATGATTCTCCAGCCTCTTTTGCAAGTGACTTTAATTGGTTTTCTATTTTTGATAAATACAGATTATCTTGAGAGGTCAATTTTTTAACACCTTAACTTTGAGAGATTTCATAATGTAAGTTGGTCAACGAGTTTCATAATTGCTTATTTTCATTGACCATAATATAAAATCATTAATATGGGTATTAAATTTAATCTAAGGCCAGGAAAAATAGTAGTAGTAGAGTTTTTTGGAAAAATTGGAGGACCGATAAAATCCCCTGTTTACGAAAAGTTAATCGAGAGGTTGCGGAAGGACAAATCATGTAAAGCATTAGTTTTAGATATTGATTCTCCAGGTGGGACCGTTACCGACTCAGAATACATATATCATGTTTTATCCAGGTTTGGATCGGATAAGCCAATAGTTTCTAACGTAAGAGGATTGGGAGCTTCAGGAGCATATCTAATAGCTTGTGCAGGGCGCACAATAGTGGCCTCTCCAGGAGCTATTGTCGGTTCAATTGGAGTCATATCTATTAGACCTATGGTAGAAGAGCTATTAAAAAAAGCTGGTATAGATGTCAATGTAACAAAGACAGGACTTTACAAAGACATGGGTGCATATTGGAGACCTACTACAAAAGAAGAGGAGATTAAACTTCAAAGTTTTGTTGATGAATCATATAAACGGTTCTTAGAGGTGGTTATTAATGCCCGAGGCATGTCTAAGGCCGGGGTTGAAAATTTAGCTAATGGCGAAGTGTTCTGGGGTGCTTCAGCTTTAGAAAATGGTTTGGTTGATAAATTAGGGACTTTGGATACGGCGATTGACGTGGCGTCTGAATTGGCTAAATGTAAAAGGAGAGTAGTCACATTGGGGCCGAAGAAATCTTTGATGCAAAAAATTACTGGATCATTGTCATCGTCTCTGGTCGATTCAACTGTAAATGAGTTAGAAACAAGGATATGGTCTGATTACGTCAGATACTGATGAATGTGAGTGCTTTAGTACGTTATTTTTAAACATAACATATCGATTTGATTATTAAGTTAATTGTTTTCTGTTTTTGCCTTTGCCCATAGGTCATTTTGTTCTGATAAAGTAAGCTCATCAACTGACCTGCCCTTTTTTTCACAAGACTCTTCTATGAACTTGAAACGTTTTTCAAATCTTTTATATGATTTTCTTAAAGCAGATTCGGCATCTACATTATTCCACCGGCACAGATTTACAATAGAGAACAGAATGTCTCCTAATTCATGTTCTTTATCGGCATCTGTCTCACTTTTATTAAACTCTGAAATCTCTTCTGAAATTTTGTTTAAAACTCCATCTAAATCTTCCCAATCGAAGTTTACTCGCTCTACTCGTTTTTGCATTTTCTGAGATATTGATAAAGATGACATGGCTTTAGGCATGCCATCTAAAATTGATTTGTAATTGGAATGGGCTTTTTCGGTCTTTTTAATTTCATCCCAGTTTTTTAGTAACTGATTCTCGCCTTCGATTTTGACGCCTTTGAAAACATGTGGGTGTCGATTGATTAGTTTATCTATTATATTCTTGAAAACCTGTGTTGCTGAAAATGAATTAGTTTCTTTTGCTAACTGGATTTGGAAAGCGATATGGAGTAGGACATCACCCGATTCTTCACAAATAGATTCATTATTTGCATTATCCAAGCCATCTATTAATTCGTATGCTTCTTCAAGAAATTGGTTGCGAAATGTCTCTCTAGTTTGCTTTTGGTCCCAAGGACATCCGTCTGGCCCTCTTAGTTTTTCCACAAGTTTTAACAGTCCATCAAATGTTGAAGGGTATCCGTTTTTGGAATTCGTATTTAAAATGTTCATATGCCATATCGCCTTAAGTTATTTTTTAAAATCCTAATAGCATCAATTTTTATTGTTTGCATACCGATATTTCTTGTTACTTCAAACGTTCGTTGGGTAATTGACACTCCCCTGTTATATTCCTATGGATTCGATAAATATGATACTGCTGCCAGGACCGGCATTGAACGTGCTGAGCTTATTAAGGCTGGAAAACTTTTTAGGGATTATTTCAATAATGATCAAGACCTACTGCAGGTGAGAGTTGTGCAAAATGGGGTTTTAAGGAACTTATATAACGCAAAAGAGATTGCTCACATGGTGGATGTTAAAGATTTAGTACAAGGGGTTTTTGATACCCAAATATATTTGGGTATATTTTTAGCGACTTTTGTTGGCCTAGGATTTTTAATCTATAGGCTCAAATGGCTAAGAATTTTAGGCGAACTTATTGCGTTGGGTGGAATGTTAACTTTGGCATTGGTGGTATTTGTAGGATTATTATCTTTGATTGGGTTCGATAAATTGTTTTTAGTCTTTCATATCATCTCATTTGATAATGACCTTTGGCAGCTTGACCCGAGACAAGATATGTTGCTAATAATGTTTCCACAAGGTTTTTTCTTTGACGCAACTATGTGGATTGTAGGTGCTACTGTTTTTCAGGCAATTATCCTATGTCTGTACAAATGCTGGCTCTGGACAAAAAAATTAAGACTAAATATTTGAATACTAGCTACAAACTCAATTAAATGGATCATATAATTAACGATAGGTAAATTATGGCTAATAAAAAACCTGAAATTAATAATCAAGATCATGTAGGCAGATACGGATCCTATGGCGGTCAGTATGTACCAGAAACTTTGATGCAAGCTCTAGATGAATTGTCTAAAGAATATGAAAGTGTTAAGTCAGACGATGAGTTTAAAGGTCAGATTGAGAGTTTGGGTAAGAACTATGTTGGACGCCCAACAGCGATGTATTTTGCTAAAAATTTAACTAATCATCTGGGCGGAGCTCAAATTTATATCAAAAGAGAAGATTTGGCTCACACTGGTGCCCATAAAATAAACAACGCTTTGGGACAGGCTATTTTAGCTAAAAGAATGGGTAAAACAAGGATTGTCGCAGAGACTGGAGCAGGTCAACATGGAGTTGCGACAGCTAGTGCTTGCGCATTGCTTGGATTTGAGTGTGTTGTTTATATGGGTGAAGAAGATATTTCGAGACAACGAGTTAATGTGTTCAGGATGGAACTTCTCGGCGCGGAAGTGAGGCCTGTAACTTCAGGTACAAGAACATTAAAGGACGCCATTAATGAAGCTATAAGAGATTGGGTCACCAATGTAGAAAACACACATTACCTTATTGGTAGTGTTGTTGGTCCTCATCCATATCCAGAGATAGTTAGGGATTTTCAAAAGATTATTGGTGAGGAAGCCAAGGGTCAAATCATTAATTTGGCTGGAAGATTACCTGATTATATAGTTGCATGTGTTGGGGGTGGCAGTAATGCTATTGGCTTATTCCATGAATTTATTAAAAACGAATCCGTGAATTTAATTGGCGTGGAAGCTGGCGGATTAGGCCAAGAAGAAGGTCAGCATGCAGCCACTTTAACATTTGGAGAAATAGGGGTTTTGCATGGAAGTATGTCTTATTTACTTCAGGATGAAAATGGTCAAGTTTCTCCGGCTCACAGTATATCGGCAGGATTGGATTATCCTGGAGTTGGCCCTGAACATAGCTATTTGAAAGATGCGGGGCGGGCAAGTTATGTGAGCATAACAGATAAAGAAGCAATTGAAGGATTTAAATTATTAACGAAAACTGAAGGGATAATTCCTGCCTTGGAGCCCGCACATGCAGTAGCCTACATTTCTAAGCTTGCACCACAACTCTCACGTGACGCTATTGTTTTACTTGGGTTGAGTGGTAGAGGCGATAAAGACATAGATACTGTGTTTAAATTTGAATCAAACTTGTGAAATAATTGATGTAAATGTTGTAATTGGTTCATTCCAAGCTTGTTTTAAAGGATGCGATTAGGTTTTATTTAGATTCAAGCTAGTGTTTAAATGGAGTATGTTTTTGTTAGCTGAACCATCTAAGTTGAAAGTTTTTATCTGCATTATCGTTTTAATTTTATGTGTCTTCTGGTCTTATGATCAAGTTGAGGCACATGGAGGCGTAACAGTGTTTAAAAAACAAACTGTAGGCCCTTATGAAATTCAGTTTGGAACTAGCCCTCGTTCTCCATCACCAGGTCCGATTCACATTGCTCTAAGAATAGTGTCGTTAAAAACAGGACTTACGCTTAATGAGGCATCTGTAAAACTGTCTGGAAAGATACAAGGAACAGTGGGAGATCAAATTGGTTCTTTTGAACCAATTTTAGCTGAGCAATATAAGGAAGATCCCCAGTTTTGGGATGCCGACATAATGGTTTCAGATGAAGGAGATTGGTTATTTAAGGTCATTATTGAGGATAAAGGCGATTTTTATGAAGCCTATTATGATGTGAAAGTACAAAAATCTAGTCCAATTAAAGGGATTTTTTCGGTTATCGGTTTAATATTATTTCTTACCGTTCTAGCATTGGCTGTGCGCACATATTTTAAACCTAAAGTCGCTATCTGATTGTTGAAATCAAAGTCGCTATGTGATTTAATTCACATATAAAAAAGTGAAAGGTGAAAGAGAAGTAATAAAAGAAATTTCTGTGGGTAAATTTATACAATTGAGACATATAAAGTGGAAAAAAATTAATATGAAATTTTCGATGTTAGTGGTACTTTCTGTATTATTATTAGGCTTGATAATGGGTTGTGGCGGTACTACCGGTCCATCTGAAGTGAGCATAGGCCTGGATCTAAAATATGATATAAATTCCCACGAATTAAACTTAGTTAGCGTTGAAGAGCCAAACAAAGATTATGATATGGGATCCCATAACCAATACTATTCTTTAAATGACAATAATGTAATTAAACTTAGACAGGGTGATACCCTTACTATCAATTTAACATCGGAAGTTAAGGGCGGTTTCCATATACATGGATACAATATTTTAAATGATGTTGAAATAGGAAAACTTGTTACCTTTACTTTTATAGCAGATGCAACTGGTAAATATGCAATGGTATTTCATAGATTTATGGATGAAGATCATACAGATCATGCAGATATGGAGATAGCTTTAGGCTCCGTAGAGGTCTTTCCAAATTAGATAGGCGATTTTGAATAATAAACCAAAATTACTTATTTTAATTGCAGGTTTATTTGTCTTTTTTTCGGTAACATCAAAGGTGTATGCACATGGGTTTGGGGAAAGATATGACCTTCCTATGCCTCTTTTATATTTTATCCTAGGTGCTGTTATTGCAGTAGGGTTATCATTTTTATTAATTGGTGTTTTTGTAACAAGTGACACTTCACCAAAGCACTTTAGATTTGAGGTAATGCCTGCTTCTTGGGTTGGAAGAATTGTTAAATCTCAGTACCTTTATTGGATTATCAAGTGTTTATCTGTTGTGCTACTAGTATTAATTCTTTTAACTACTCTAATTGGATCTAACAAGCCAATTTATAATTTCAGCCCAACTTTTATATGGGTAATTTGGTGGGTTGGTTTTGGCTTCATGTCAGCAGTTTTTGGTAACTTATGGGTTCTTATCAATCCATGGAAAATAATATTTGAATTTGCCGAGAGAATACAAAAATTGTTTACTGGGAGAGATGAATTCAATTCAATTTTAATTTATCCTTCAGAGTTACAGGGCTGGCCATCAGTTGTTCTTTTTGGGATTTTCGCATGGATTGAAAACGTTTATTGGGGGGCAGCTGTTCCCCGTAATTTAGCAATATTGGTAATAATTTACAGTTTAATTCAGTGGGGCGGAATGTTATGTTTTGGGAAGTGTATTTGGCTAAAGAATGGAGATCCATTTGCGTTAATTTTTAGATTCTTTTCAAAGTTCTCCATTTCTGAAATAAATGATACGGATGGCAAAGTTTTTTTTAGATTTCCGGGTGTTGGCTTTTTAAATATTAGTAAACCCAATACTTCAGTCATGGTTTTTGTAGTGATTTTACTTGCTACAGTTACATTTGATGGTATTAAGGAAACTCCCTTTTGGAATGAGATACACTCACATTACCCGACTCTTTCTTATACGCAAATTGACACCTTCGGTCTGGTAATTGTTCCGGCGATATTTCTTCTAATATATTTACTATTTTGTTGGGTAGTAAGATATTGTTCTAAGGAAAAAATAAGCTTAATTTCTATAGCACAATCCTTCGTTTTTTCGTTATTGCCAATAGCGCTTGCTTACCATTTTGCTCATTATTTATCGTTATTATTGATAGCAGGACAGGCAATAATTCCGCTATTATCTGATCCTTTTGGGATAGGATGGGATTTGTTTGGATCGGCAGATTATAAGATTAATTTGAATGCTATAAATGCAAAAGCTGCATGGTTTTTTTCAGTATCGATCATTGTCATAGGCCATGTACTTGCTGTGTACGTGTCTCATTTAACTGCATTGAAGGTGTTTAAATCTCATGGTAATGCTATTAGAAGTCAGTATCCGATGCTGTTACTTATGTTGACATATACTGCAATAAGCCTGTGGATTTTATCAATGCCAATCATAGGATAATATCGTAAAATAAGACATTAATTATAGTGCAGTATATGTAGCTATGATGATGTTTTTACTGGGCATCTATATCAGCATATTGATAGGGGATATATATAATGACCTGGCAAGTACCAATAGAGTTTAAATCGGTCACTAAATCTTATGGTTCCTACCTTGCGCTTGATGACATGACTCTTACAGTTGAAAGTGGCGAGATTTTTGGGTTTCTTGGACCTAATGGAGCAGGTAAAACCACCGCTATTCGAATCCTTACTGGATTCTTGAATCCCACGGATGGATCAGCACACGTTTTTGGTATGAACTCCTGGATGGAGACAGTAAATATTAATCGGAGAATTGGTTTTGTTCCAGACCTGTCATCACTTTATGATAATAGTACTGGTATCGAATTGCTTGAATATTTCGGGTCTTTACATGGTGGGCTTAATCGGCCAAACCTAAACACACTTTCTGATTCACTTAAGCTTAGTCATGAAGATTTGAATCGTAAAATCAGGCAATATTCTCATGGGATGAAAAGAAAATTAGCGATTATACAAGCAATGCAACATCAGCCTGACTTATTAATTATGGATGAGCCTACACAGGGTTTAGATCCGCTCACCCAAATAGCCCTTTTTGGCGTTTTAAAAACATTTAGTAATAATGGAGGAACAATATTTTTTTCTTCACATGTACTGTCAGAAGTAGAAAACCTTTGTGAAAGAGTGGCGATTATTCGTGAAGGCAAATTAATTGTTATAGAAAAAATAAAGGAACTTAAGTCTCGAAAAAGACGAGTGGCCAAGATTAGGTTTAAAAATGAAATCCCGTCAAATTTTGATTTACAAGGTTTGACAATAATATCGCGTGACAATAATGAGTTTTTACTTTCAATCGATCATAATATAAATCCATTCATTAAATTTCTAGGCAATTATCAAGTTGAAAATTTGTCTATAGAGGAGCCGAGTTTAGAGGATATATTTTTGGATTATTACCAAGACCCGAACCAGGATGATTTGTCTTTATGAAATTCGTGTTTTTGGCAACGTTAAGAAATAATAAGATTTCAACGCTGATGCTTTCTTTAGCAGCCTTATTATTTTCATTTGTGTTTCTAGCTACATTTGACGCGTTCGGTGATATGTTTTTTGAAATGATTGAAACAATGCCACAAGGTTTCCGCGCGTTAATAAAAGCAAGTGGTGAATACAAGTCAGAAGAAATGGGGTACTTAGCAGTAGGATTCAGGGAGCCAATTTATTTAATAATAATATTAAGTTTTGTTATAGCTTCATCTGCGAGTGCAATTGCAAAAGAAATCGAAAGAGGAACAATATTCCTGTTGCTGTCTAGGCCAGTTTCACGAGAGCAGTTTTTGTTCGCGAAATTCGCCGCAACTTTAATTGGAACAGCTTTTGTTTTATGTTTTGCAATTCTAGGTACATGGTTAGGGTCTATAATTTTTGAGGTCAACGAGATAGATTATAACCTTATATTTAAGATTCAGTTGAATGTCTTTTTTCTAGCTTTATCAATTGGTGGAATTTCATACCTAGTATCTTCAGTATTAAGTGAAGGAGGTAAAGCATTGGCTATTTCTTCTGGGCTGACGGTATTAATGTTTTTCATTGAGTTTTTGGCGGACAGCTTGCCATCGATTGATTGGATAGGTTTTATATCTGTTTTCCATTACTATGATCCATCAATGCTCGTTAATACTGAATCAATTTCTTTGATTAATCTGTCTACTTTAATTATCGTTGGGTTTGCTTGTTTGGGGATATCAACAATTATGTTCAAAAGACGAGATATACCTTAAAAATTTTGACCAGTAAAACACAATCTGTTAACTGCATTAATTGAGACACTATCGGTTTTTAGTGATAAGAGGGTGACTTTATAAAATTATCAGTAGCGAGTTATCTTGAGTCTACATATAATACTCAAGATCCTAAACTTTTTGGTTGATTACAAATAACGATTTAATCTGATATAAGAGGATGTTTATGTCTGTTGACGGTTCTAGCGTGCTTAAAATAAAAGATTTGGCTAGAAGAGTGCGTGTAGACGTTCTTAAGATGGTTGCAAAAGCTAATAGTGGACATCCTGGAGGATCTTTATCAGAGGCTGACATTCTTGCAGTGTTATACGGAACAGTCATGAATCACGATCCAGATAAACCTGATTTGATAGACCGAGACAGGTTTATTCTTAGTAAAGCCCATGCATGCCCTGGTTTATATGCTGTTTTGGCAGAGACAGGGTATTTTGAAGTAAAAGAACTAGACACCTATCGACAAATCAATTCTAGAATTCAAGGTCATGCTCATATAAAAACACCAGGCGTTGAGATGTCAGGAGGCTCATTAGGGCAAGGACTTTCATTTGGTCTGGGAGTGTCATTAGCTAGTCGTTTAAATAGATTGTCATCCCGGACTTTTGTGCTTCTTGGCGATGGTGAGTGTGATGAAGGTCAGATATGGGAAGCTGCTATGTCTGCATCTCACCATGGGCTAGATAATTTGGTTGCAATAGTGGATCGGAATAGAATTCAAAACGATAGATGGACTCATGAAGTGATGAGTTTAGAACCGTTTACAGACAAATGGAAATCATTTGGATGGCATGTAATGGAGGTTGATGGGCACAATGTTGATGAGCTTGTATTGGCTTTTGACACGGCTGAAACAATAAAAGGCCGGCCATCAGTCATAATAGCTAATACCCTGAAAGGTAAGGGAGTAAGTTTTATGGAAAACAACGTTGACTTTCATGGTAAAGCCCCGTCTCCAGAGGAATTATCTAAAGCTTTGGAAGAATTAGAACAAGAGAAGATATTATGACTGATTTAGTTTCAACGCGAGAAGTGGCAGGTGATCTTCTAGTAAAACTAGGACATGTATATTCAGATTTAGTTGTAGTTGGAGGAGATCTTAATAAATCAACATTTGCTAATAAGTTTCAAGCAGAGTTTCCAGCCCGATTTTTTGATTTTGGACCGGCTGAACAAAACATGGTAAGTGTTGCCGCTGGCTTAGCTGCTTCTGGAAAGATTCCAGTTGTAAGTACATTTGCGGTTTTTGGGACGGCTAGACCGTTTGATCAGTTGCGTGTCGGAGTTTCGCAATCTAAGTTAAACGTTAAATTGATACTCACCCATAGTGGCCTTCTTACAGCCGAAGATGGCGTATCAGCACAATCTATTGAAGATATCGCGATAATGTCTGCATTACCGTCATTTACCATAATAGTCCCTGCTGATGGACCCGAAACTGAGCTTGCAATTAAGGCATCTATTGAAATGGATGGCCCAGTTTATATCCGACTTTCCAGGCCTGCCACTCCTGTCGTACATACTAAAGAGTATGATTTTAAGATTGGAAGTGCTGAGGTTATGAGAGAGGGAGATGACGTAACAATTATATCTTATGGAATAATGTTGAATGAATCTTTAAAAGCAGCGTTAGATCTTGATAAACAAGGTATTTCATCCACAGTTATCAATATGGCTACGATAGCCCCTTTAGATGACGACGCCATTTTAAAATCTGTAAGTAAAACTGGCCTGGTGGTTACCGCTGAAGAACATCTTATTCAAGGCGGTTTAGGCAGTATTGTGGCAAGTTTATTGGCTCAACACCATCCAGCTCCGATAGAGATGGTTGGATTAAAAGGGTATGCTGAGTCTGGAAAGCCAGAACAGTTATTAAAGAAATATAATCTAACTCATAATGATATAGTGACAAGTGTATTAAAAGGTATTGCCAGGAAGCCTTAACGTAGCATACGCTGCATTGCCTTGAGCCCTTGAGCAGAATTCATTTGTTTCATTAATTTTCGAGTCTGACTGAATTGGTTTAACAACTGATTAACCTGTTGAGGCGAAGTGCCACTTCCTTTAGCGATACGTTTTTTCCGGCTACCATTGATTAGATTAGGATTTTGTCTTTCATCAACCGTCATAGATAAAATAATTGCCTCCACTTGAGAAAGATGACGTTCATTTAAGTTGGCATCTTGTAATTTACTACTGAGTTTGTTCATGCCAGGTATCATTCCTAAAACGTCTCCAAGGGGGCCCATTGACTTAAGACTGTTTAATTGGCCAAGAAAATCTTCTAAGTCAAAGGAAGATTGACGGATTTTCTTATCTAGTTCTATTGCTTTATTTTGGTCAAAATTCTTTTGCGCTTTTTCCGCTAGTGTAACTATATCTCCCATTCCTAATATCCTTGACGCAAGCCGTTCAGGGTGGAATTGTTCTAGGGAATCCGTGTGTTCACCTGTGCCAATAAACTTTATTGGTACGCCCGTTACACTAGTTATTGATAAAGCTGCACCGCCTCTGGCATCCCCATCTAATTTACTAAGAATTAGGCCGGTTAATCCAACATACTCATTGAATGCCTGGGCCACGTTCACTGACTCTTGCCCTGTCATTGCATCGGCTACTAATAGAATTTCATCTGGGTTAATTTGGGTTTTAATCTTTTTTAACTCATTCATTAGCCCATCATCGATTTGAAGTCGACCTGCTGTATCTAAAATTGTCCATGATGCATCAATTTTAATGGCTTGCTTAATCGCGTCTTTACACACCTCGAATGGGGTGGAATTAAGGTCGGGTTTATAGACTTCAACACCCAATTTCTCACCAAGGCTAGTTAACTGATTTACAGCTGCTGGGCGAGCCAAGTCAGCGGGCACCAAAAAAGATTTTTGACCAGTGTCACTTAATCTTTTTGCTAATTTAGCCGCCGTTGTGGTTTTTCCTGCTCCGTTGAGTCCAACTAATAATATCGATGCATTAGCTGACTGCTTATTAAGAGTATGACAGTCTCCACTTAATATAGACGTAAGTTCATCATTAGTGATCTTAACAATTTGATTGTGAGCATTTAAGCTATCGAGAATATTAGTTCCAATTGCACGTTCTTTAATACGAGCGATCAGACCTTTAACCACTTTAAAGTTTACATCTGCCTCTAATAGTGCCAAACGTATTTCACGCATGGCAATATCAAGGTCCTTTTCTGTTATTCGTCCTTTATTACTAAGTACCTTTAACGTTTGGGTTAATTTATTTGAAAGATTTTCAAACATAATAAAACGAGATTAACACATTTTTATGATAACAATAAATAACTTGGCAAATTTAAATCGCAATGAATAAAATTATTTTTTTGGAGATTTTTTGTTACCGCTGATTTGCGAATTCAATGCTTCTATGTCAAAAGCCTCTTGAGGCTCTATATCTTCACAAACAGATATAGAACTAACTGAATCTCCAGATGGTAGTTTGAATATAGTTACCCCTTGGGTTATTCGTCCGATACTGGAGATCTCGGATAAGTTAGTGCGTAACACTTTTGCTTGTTTTGATATTACATATACTTCAAGATCATCAGTAACTACTTCTGCTGCTGCGACGACACCTGTTCTAGCGGTTATCTTAAAGGTTTTTAAACCACGGCCTCCGCGTGCCTGCTGACGGTAATGCTTTAAGGACGTAAGTTTTCCAAGGCCTTTCTTGCTAATAACAAACAATTTGCTATCACTTTCACTGGCTATAATACTCATGCCAACTATGTAGTCTTTTACTGGCTTCTTTTTGCCCTTAACTTTTGTGGGTCGTATTTCCATTCCACGCACACCACCAGCTGCACGCTGTCTAGCGGTGACGTCAGATAAAGCAAATCTTATAGACATGCCCTGTTGACTGACCATTACTACGTCATCAGTTTCGTTAGCAACTCGTGCAGTAACAAGTTCATCTGTCTCTCGTAGATTCATGATATTTAGACCAGAACGACGTTTATTTAGAGTGTTTATTGATGCAAGAGAAACTCGTTTTATTGCTCCTTCTCGTGTGCCCATAACTAAGAACGTATTTTCAGCTTCTAGATTACTTACTGATACAACAGCATTTATTTTGTCGTCAGACTTTAGGGGGACAACATTAATTAGAGGAGTGCCCCTGGTATTCCGGGAAGTGTCTGGCCTGAGCTCATATGTTTTTAGTGGAAGAACCCTGCCTTTTTCCGTGAAAAACAACAAGATATCGTGAGAGTCACAGACGAGTAATTCACGAATAAGGTCATCCTCTTTTGTTTTCATACTTATAACGCCCTTACCACCACGATGTTGGCTTCGGTAAGTTGTGGCTGGGATGCGCTTTATATAGCCGCTATGGCTTAATGTTACTACCACAGATTCATGAGGCTCTAAATCTTCACGGTTTAGGTCTTCAGCGGCAGCTTCTATTTTAGTACGTCGTTTATCGCCATGTTTTTTCTTAACTTCCTCGGTTTCACTCTTTATAACAGCATCTATCTTAGCGGGATCTGCCAGTAATGATTCGAGTTCAGAAATTCTTGTCTTCACTGCTTTGTATTCATCTTCAATACGTTGTCTTTCTAGAGCAGCAATTCTTCTAAGCTGCATATCCAAAATGGCTTGTGCCTGTATGTCAGATAACGAAAATCGTTCTATCAAACCCTTTTTAGCTGCTTCTGCACTGTCTGAATGTCGTATTAATTCAATAACTGCATCAAGGTCATTAAGGGCGAGGCTTAAGCCTTCGAGTATATGAGCCCTAGCCGTACATTTTCTAAGTTCAAATTCAGACCTTCGAGTGATGATTTCCCTGCGAAACTTAATAAATTCTACTAAAATAGTTTTTAGGTCTAATACCCTTGGTCGACCATCTACTAATGCCAGTATATTTGCAGAGAAACTGGTTTGCATTGGCGTGTATTTGTATAAATTATTTAATACTACTAGCGGCTGACTTCCGCCACGCAGCTCAAATACCATTCTCATACCGTTTCGGTCTGATTCATCCCTTACTTCCGTAATTGCTTCAAATCTTTTAGTTTTACTGAGGCCTGCGATGTTTTCTATTAAGGTTGATTTGTTTACCTGATATGGGAGTTCTGTTACGACGATTCTAAGTCGTTTTCCACGTGTGTCTGCTTCAATCTCTGCTTTAGCACGAACAATAATACCTCCCTTACCTGTGGTATATGCGTTCAATGCTCCTTCAGTACCCATCATTGTTCCGTAGGTAGGGAAATCTGGGGCTCTAACGGATTTCATTAATTCAGGTATAGTTAGTTCAGGGTTGTCAATTAGTCTAATGATCGCTGAACAGACCTCCCCAGGGTTATGGGGGGGGATATTTGTTGCCATTCCCACGGCAATGCCGGATGCACCGTTGATGAGTAAATTTGGCAATCTAGCAGGCAGAACAGAAGGTTCTTGAAGAGTGCTATCAAAATTATCAGCAGTATTTACTGTTTCTTCATCAAGATTTATCAACATTTCTTCTGCTACTTTTGATAATCTTGCTTCTGTGTAACGCATTGCTGCAGGACGATCACCATCAACCGAACCGAAGTTGCCTTGACCATCAACTAAGGTCATTCTCATCGAGAAGTCTTGCGCCATTCTTACCATTGCATCGTATATTGCTGAGTCGCCATGTGGGTGATACTTACCCAGAACCTCACCAACTAGACGGGCACTTTTTTTATAAGCAGTTCCCGGTCGCATACCAAGCTCATGCATGGCGAATAAAATACGCCTTTGGACTGGCTTTAATCCATCCCTGACATCGGGCAATGCTCGTGAAACTATCACGCTCATGGCATAGTCTAAATAGGACGAACGCATTTCGTGTGTTAGTTGAGTTTGCTTTACGTTGCCGATAAGTGGGTTAGTAACCATACGTTTCTCCGATTATGAGGCGCATGAAGTTGATGATTTTTCTTTCATAAAAAGGGTCATTAAACATTAGTAGTCCAGAAAGAAGGTTTTTAGTTGCTTTTGGTGGCAACAAAATAGTTATTTTTTACCTCGTTGATCACTATACATTAGCATCATAATTATAACAGTAACATAAGAAAAAGCAAAACTTATTTTCAATAAAGTACTAAAATAAGTCAGAATATATGTGCTAATGCATTTATACCTTTTCTTTTTGCTGAGAATTAGCTACAAGAGTAACAAATAGTCTATCAAAATGTGGAGGCATTTCGCCCCTTAATTCTGGATGAAATTGAACTCCTAGTACCCATGAATGATTCGGGCTTTCCAGGGCTTCAATAAGTCCATCATCCAATGAATATGCAGAAGCGAGCAACTTTTTTGATTGTTTGGAAGAATTAACTCCTTGGTGATGCCAGCTGTTAACTCTTACAATCCCTCCGGATCCGACTGCTGAAGCAAGCTTGGTCCCTGGTGCAATAAAAATGCGGTGTCGTGAGGTAGTTTTATCTCCACCCTCATTTAAACTATATCCATGACCAGGGTATGCATCGCCAAGGTCCTGAATCAATTTTCCACCCAGCACAACGTTTAATGCTTGCATTCCTCGGCATACACATAAAATAGGCATATCTGCTTCCATGCCCATTTTTAATAAAGGGAGCTCCATGGAGTCGCGTTCAACTTGAGGAGACACATTAGCATTTGGGTCAACTGATTCTCCATACTCAGAAGGGTGAATATCTGGGCCGCCCCCTATCAACAGTCCGTTAAGTTTACTAAGCGTAGATTTAACATCTATCTTGTCCTCTGGATAGATAGGTAATGGCTCCCCGCCTGATTTCTCTATTATGTCAATAAATGGAGCCATATATTGACATTTGCTTTCAGTGATTCCTATTAATGGTTTAGACATATATAAATGTTTTTCTTAAAAAGTTCCGAATTTGTTAATATAAGTTTAACTGACTACTAGCAGTGTAAAAAGCCCTGTATTTAGGCAAAATAATATAAAGAGCGTGCTTAATTGCTTTCTTACTAAAAACAATTAAGCACGTTAACTTGAAAAACTATTTTACTTGCTATTCATCTACAGTCTAGTCAGAGGATGTAGCCAGTTTTCCTCCAACCAAAATAGCCCATAATACTAAGGGCGAAACCTATACCGCCAACAAGGCCTGCAGTAGAACTACTGGCTATTGGATCGATAATGAGCACGCTAACTATTATTAGTGTCCCAACAATTATACCGAGCGGACCTAATGGAATAGCAGGTATTATGCCTTTGAAACTGGAATTTAAAGTGTATGCAACTCCTATCAAGAAGAAACCTGCACCCCAAAGTAGAGACCCTATGTTGCCTGCTGCAACATTGAAAGCTTGCACAGCGCCAGTTGATATTTGAGCTGCATAAGCTGCGTCCGTATATTTA
>QGNM01000003.1 GCA_003228095.2 Chloroflexota bacterium
ATCGATATTCTTGTTAACAATGCAGGGCAAGTTGCTGTAGGTCCTTTAGTTCCATTACCAGACCAAAAACAAGAATATAAAGACATCTTTCATTGGCCACAGGATTCTGGAATGACTGATGAGGTGCTACAAAACATCATAAATACAAATCTGAACGGCAGCGTTTATATGTGTCGAGCCGTGGCGCCTCAGATGATAGAAAGAGGAAACGGAAAGATTATTAATATTACCTCAACCAGCTCTAACTTGGCTTTTGCGTATGAATCAGCTTATGCCCCTAGTAAAGCAGCTCTACAAATGCTAACTAAAGTTTTGGCTTTGGAATGGGCACCTTATGGATTGAATGTTAATGCAATTAGCCCTGGTTGGTTTAAAACGGAAATGACGAATAGGATATTCAAAACCGAAGAAATGACACAGTCAAGGCTTGATACCCTTCCACTAAAAAGACTAACTGACGCAAGGGACTTGGGTCTATTAGCGGTATATTTAGCTAGTGGAGCATCTGATTGGATGACTGGACAAGTTATCGCGCTAGATGGCGGGGAGTCTGCAATAGCATACTCTAATTAAAAAATTAGAATTATAATGAGTAATGTTTGTTAGAGATTTTTTAAGGAAAATATTTAAATGGCGCTGAAAGACAATGAAGTGCGCGAGGGATTAGAAGGAGTTGTGGCATTTGAATCCACGATTTCTCACATTGATGGCACTGTTCCAGAGCTAGTTATCAGGGGATATGATATTAACGATATTGTGAATAACCTGACCTTTGAACAGATCGCGTACCTGCTCCTTTTCAGCGAACTGCCAAGCGCTAATAAATTGGCCGATTTTGACGCAGAACTTAAATCCCTGAGATGTATTCCAAACTCTATTTTAGAATTTTTGACTGGAGTTCCAGGAAATTCTCAACCCATGTCGGTTTTAAGGACCGCAGTATCTATGTTGGGATCTATGGATTCAGGAGTAGGTGTCCCTGATCAAAACTCGATATTATTAAAGCTCAAGACTTTAATTGCACAGATTCCAACTATAGTTGCAGCGCAAGCAAGAATCCATGCTGGTGAGACCTCAATAGAACCTGATTTGTCATTAAGTCATTCGTCTAATTATTATTACATGGTAACCGGTGAAATCGCTGATGAGAAAACACTCAATGCATTCGACTCGATACTAGTTATTTATGCTGAACATGAAATAAATGCGTCTACATTTGCTTGCCGAGTTGTTATGGGAACTGAATCTGATGTTTACTCTTCTGTAGTTGCTGGGATAAGCGCAATAAAAGGTCCCTTACATGGAGGAGCTATAGATGGGTCAATGAATATGCTTAAAGAAATTGGTTGTGTAGAAAATGCAGAGAATTATGTTAAAGATGCATTAGCACAAAAACGCAAATTACCTGGATTTGGCCATAGAGTTTATCGTGCGGGTGACCCTAGAGCACATGTATTAAAAAGTATGACATTAGAATTAGCTAATTCAAGAAATAATAGCAAGTGGTTTGATATTGCCTTAGAGGCTGAGAAACAAATGGCTAATTTAAAAAACATTATTCCGAATGTAGATTATTATGCGGCACCACTTTTATATCATATTGGCTTCCCAGTGATCCTTATGACTAATGTAGTTACTAGCGCGAGAATAGCTGGTTGGTCTGCTCATATTTTAGAGCAGCATGGTAACAATAGATTAATTCGACCGAGAGCCAAATATATTGGTAAAAGTGGAATGAAAATTCAAAAAACTTGATTGGGAAACATATTATACATGGATGAACTTTTGAAGATCCCAGCAGTATTTGTGAGAGGCGGTACGAGTAGAGCAGTGCTATTCCATTCGGCTCACTTAAAAGATTTTTCTGAAGATCAAATTGATTCTATATTGCTGACTGTTTTAGGAAGCCCAGATAATAGTGGAAGGCAAGTAGATGGTTTAGGTGGTGGATTTTCCTCCTTAAGTAAGGCTGCAATCATATCTCCGTCGAGTAGACCGGGTATTGATGTGGAATTTAATTTTGCACAAGTTGATATTGAGAGGTCCTTCGTTGATTGGAGCGGCACATGTGGAAATATTTCATCTGCAGTTGGCCCATTCGCTATAAATGAAAGGTTAGTTGAGTTAACTAAACCCGTTACAGAAGTAATCGTGTTAGCTGTTAATACGGGCAAAACATTTTTATCCTCCGTCCCGGTATCAGATGATGGCCCATTGCCATATGGTAATTTTGCGATTGACGGTGTTCCTGGTACAGCATCAAAAATAACTTTAAAATTTTATAACCCAGGAGGCTCATTAAATAAAGGCATCCTGCCCACAAAAGCCCTAATAGATCATATTAAAACGCCCCAGCATGGAATTTTTAAGGTTTCAGTAATTGATGTTGGAATACCGACAATTTTTGTTTCACATGAAGACTTTAATTGGCAAATGAGCAGTACTGTTGAAGATTTAGACAAGAATTTAGAAATAAAGAGTGTTCTTGAAGCTATAAGATGCGAAGTAGCAGTGATGCTTGATTTGGCGAGTGATGTAGAAACTGCACATATTGAATCTCAAGCTTTGCCTAAAATAGTTTTGATTAATTCTAAAAACAACTATATTGCCAGAGACAAACGAGAAATTAATTCTGACGATATAGACTTACGAGCCATAGCAATTTCAATGGGTCAAGCGCATCGTACATATCCGGTATCAGTATCAATGGCAACAGCAGTAGCTGCGCATATTAAAGGAACTTTAGTTTTTGAAATTGTTGATAATGTTATAGTAGGAGGATTATCGATAGGTCATCCGGGCGGCGTAATGAAAGTAGAGGTTGACGTATCTGCAGATGGAGATGGGTGGATAGTACCTAGCGCAACAATTTTCCGAACTTCAAGAACTATAATGGAAGGCAATGTTATTGTTCCAGTTTCAAAACTTCAGTCTAATTAAAAAATGAAATTAAATTTAGCTACAAAACTACTTAACGAACACTTAGTTTCTGGGAACCTTGAAGAGAATTCGGAGATTTCAATTAAGGTGGATCAAACATTGTCACAGGATGCTACCGGAACTCTATCTTATTTGCAGTTTGAAGCAACTGGTGTAGATAGAGTGAAAACAGATCTATCTGTTAGTTATATTGACCATAACATGTTACAAGCGGACTTTCGTAATGCTGATGATCATTCATATTTACAAGATGTTGCAGCGAAGTATGGGATCTATTTTTCGAGACCAGGTAATGGTATTTGCCATCAAGTACATTTAGAAAGATTTGCTGTGCCAGGAACAAGTTTATTAGGTACAGATAGCCATACACCTACTAGTGGTGGTATCGGGGCGTTAGCTATAGGTTCCGGGGGCCTAGATGTAGCTATAGCAATGGCTGGTGGTCCGTATTTTTTTAGGATGCCAAGAATTGTTGGTGTAGAGCTAATAGGAGCTCTCAATTTCGGGGTAACAGCCAAAGACGTGATATTAGAAATGCTTAGGAGGTTAACCGTTAGAGGAGGTGTCGGCAAGATATTTGAATATTATGGATCTGGAGTTAAAACATTGACGGTGCCTGAAAGGTCAACAATATCAAATATGGGAGCTGAATTAGGTGCCACGACAACTATTTTCCCAAGTGACAAGGTTACGGAGATATACCTTAGAAAACAGGGTCGGGGAGATAAATATACTCGCTTAGCGGCTGACAAAAATGCTCATTATGATGAGTATTTGACTATAGACTTATCTGCGCTTGAACCTTTGATATCTTGCCCTGATAGCCCTGATCTAGTTGTGCCTGTTTCTGAAGTTGCCGGCACTAAAGTTGACCAAGTAGCTATAGGTAGCTGTACCAATTCATCTTATTCAGATTTAATGGAAGTTGCGAATGTCCTGAAAGGTCGAGTAGTTCACCCAAATGTAGCTATGTCTTTGAGTCCAGGATCTAAGCAGGTTATGCAAATGATTTCTGCAAACGGAGCTTTAGCAGATATTGTCGCAGCTGGAGTGAGGGTGCTTGAGTCTGCTTGTGGGCCGTGTGCGGGAATCGGCCAGGTTCCCGGGCATGGAGCAGTATCTGTACGTTCTTTTAATAGAAACTTTCCTGGCAGATCTGGAGGCCTGCATAACAGTGTATATCTAACTTCCCCTATAGTTTGTGCTGTAACGGCACTGAAAGGTGAAATTGTTGACCCAAGAGAATTTTTGGGAGGCGGCAACAGATATGTCGCAACTCCAGAAAAATATATAACTGACGATTTGGCAATTATACCGCCAGCTGATGACCCGTCTTCCGTTGTTATAAGAAGGGGGCCAAATATAAAGCCGATTCCAAAGAAAGGCTCCATAGAAAATGATTTGTCGGGAGATGTATTAATTAAATTAAAGGATAATATTTCGACTGATCATATTTTGCCAGCTGGTACAGTCACACTGGCTTTGCGGTCAAATATACCTGCTATATCCGAATATGTATTTTCTTATATTGATCCAGAATTTTTGAGTCGAGCAAAAAAAGCCGGCAAAGGATTTATTATTGCTGGGCATAATTATGGTCAGGGCAGTTCTCGAGAACATGCGGCGTTATGTCCTTCATATCTTGGCATCCAAGTTGTTCTTGCAAAATCATTTGCCAGGATCCATAAAGACAACCTAATAAATTATGGAGTAATGCCTATTACGTTTACGGATGAATTTAATTATGATGAATTAGGTATGGGTAACAAACTCAATATTAATAATATCGCACAATCACTAAAAACTGACAAAACAGAAATAAACGTAATTAATACAACTAATGGACAGAAAATCAAGTGTGATTTAGACGTGACGCGTCGCCAACGAGAGATTTTACTTGTTGGAGGCTTGTTAAATCACGTCGGAGTTTAAAATTAAGGGGTCTTAAAGATGGAAAATAAACTAATAATTCCTGCGACTGTTGTAGGATCTCACCCAAAGCCTTCTTGGTGGCATAATTGCAAAGATTTACATGCGGAGGGTAAGTGGGGCGAGACTGATTTAAATGAATTACTCACAGATGCAGTAGATATAGCTATATTAGATCAAACTAGAGCTGGGTTAGATATTATTACGGATGGAGAATCTAGGAGACTTGATGGGTATGTTGACAGTTATTACGCAAAAATAGAAAACATTATACCTTTACCTATTGGCAGAATCGGAGGGCCCTGGGGTTATGATCAACAACAGAGATATCAGGCTGTTGGAAAGATATCTGCTCCAGCTGGCTTGGGACTAGTAAATGAATTTACCTATTTGAAAGAAAATACTAATCTGATGACCAAAGTAACATGCGCAGGTCCGCTTACATTTGGGTCCAGGATCGGACCAGGTGATGTATATGAAAGTCCAGTAGCAGTAGCAGAACAATTTGCTGAAGTTATCAATGCTGAGTTAAAAGATTTAGTTAACGCCGGAGCAGACTTTATTCAAATTGACGAACCAGCTCGTGGAAATTTGAGTGGGAAGGATATGGCCAGATTGTTTAACCTTGCTACCGATGGTGTAAATGCAAAGCTGGCATATCATATTTGTTTTGGAAACAGATATGGTCGAGCTAGATTTAAAAAACATTATTCTGATTATTTTCCTGAAATACTTGAAGCTAAAGCTGACCAGTTTGTTGTTGAATTCGCAGCTCGTGAAATGTATGAAGTGGAAAAATTTGCCGAGTGGAGAGATGGAAGAGAAATTGGAGCTGGCGTTGTTGATGTGAAATCTTTTCATCCTGAATCCACAGAAGATGTTGTAGACAGAATAAGGGAGGTTTTAAAATATGTGCCGGCTGACAAGCTTTATGTGAACCCTGACTGTGGATTCGGTTGGTCACCCAGGTATATGTCTACACCCAAGCTAAATGCTTTGGTAAGTGCAACTGCAAAAATTAGGAACGAGATAAGTAATTGACATTAGATGGGTGCGACACATTAATAGTTACCGCAGATGATACTGTTTCAGGTAATACTCTTTTTGCTAAAAACTCGGACCGACCTCCAACAGAAACTCAGCCACTAGTTCAGCAAAACCGTAAGACTAATATTGCTAACAGTATAAATAAACTGGAATTCATATCAATCCCTGAGGTTGAAGTAAGTTACAAGCATGTTGGGTCAAGACCGTATTGGTGTTGGGGATATGAACATGGTTTTAATGAATACCAAGTTGTTATAGGTAATGAGGCTTTACAGTCGAAATTAAGGCCAATTAAACCGACTTTGACAGGTATGGATTTAGTAAGACTTGGTTTGGAACGAGGAAGCAGTGCCCTTGAAGCTTTAGACGCTATGACAGCCGTGATTGAACGTTTTGGACAAGGAAAGTTTGAACATCCAGATGGGCATAGCACATACGATAACGGTTTTATTATTGCTGATCCTAATGAAGCCTATATTCTGGAGACCGCCGGCCACGAATGGGCTGCCCGAAAAGTTCAAAAATCAATAGGGATAAGTAATACATATTCCATTAACAATAATTGGGATTTTATTTCTGAAAATGTATTAAGAATGGCTGGTTACTCAGATATCCAGAAGGCTAAAAAGAAATTGAATTTCCGAGAGTTCTTTAAAGATGATACAAAGTTTAGCTATAGTGCTGATCAAAGAGAATTGAGGTCGTGTTCATTTCTAGATTATCATTCAGGTCGAATTACTGTTAAGAGCCTAATCTCTATATTGTCGGATCATTCAGGCGAAGGGTTTCAATGTGCTACAAATCTTAACAGTATTGAGCCAGGGCATGGTATATGTATGCATTCAGATGCTGCGTCAAAAGGATCCAATACTGCAGCAAGCCTAATAGCTGATTTATGTTGTGATAACACTCGTTTACCAATATATTGGACCAGCATGTATTCCCCGTGCACAGGCATTTTCTTACCCACATTCATAGAGGGAAAACTCAATGAATCTATATCATTCGGAGGAATTAATGCATCTATAGATAGTGCTTGGTGGGTTTTTTATTATCTAAATGAATCCCTTAAGAACGATGGGGGAGATGCTATTACTCAACTAAGAGGAGAATTTGATGTGTTACAAAATCAATTTTTTTCGACTGCTTACGAAATAGCAATACATAGTTACAATTTAATTCATGATCAAAAAGCCGAATCAGCAGAAAAAATATTATCGAAATATATGGAAGAGAACTTCGTTAAAGTAATTAATATTGCAAAGTCATTCATAAAAACCAACAAATTTACTCAAAACGCACTTAATTCTAAGCTGTCTTTAGGTTAATTGACTCGTTTATTTGCTGATTTGACACTGTAGGATGATATGATACAGGTTATCTCTGGCAGGAGGATCCGAATTTATATGAAACGAAATTTTCCACGTATTATGAGATTTATTTTGCCTTTAATGGCGATACTAGCGCTTTCAGCTGCGTCTTGCGGCGGAGACGATGATTCTCTAGGTACTAAAATAGTTTTTGCTGAAATTTCTGACGGAACAGATCTTCAGAAATATACGACTCAATTAGCAGCATACATGGCTCATTACGGTTATAAGCATGCTGTAGAGATAAAAAAGATGAGCGCTGCTGATGCTCAAGTTGGAATGGCAGTAGGGAAAGATGCTGAGGGCAACGATTTGCCTGGCAAGGTTCATATCGCGATTACGGCAGGATCGCTATCTGGTACTGGAACTTCTGATTACGGAAACTTGTACACAGACAGTGATGGTACTGAATTTAATAAGATCGTTGCGGATAATTTAGCGGATACAGCTCCGGCATTTGCAAAAACGTTGCGCAAAATGAATCTTCCTATAAAAAGACTGAATAGCCTTTCGGAATGGGTAGAAAAATATAACCCAGATAAAACCTACAAAATTTCTATTTACTACTACTGGGAGTATGACTACACGGATAGTGACTGGAGAATGTGGCTAGGAGGAGAATTCGATCCATTTGACGGCATACGAGTGCCTACTCAAAACATTACTAGGATGATGCGTGGAACACCATATCGTGGAGTTGACAAAGGCGGCGATTTGGTATGCCCAACACTACCTGAACCTACTATTGCTTGTACGGATTAAAACACTAAACATTGTATTTATGGGATTGTCCTTAGATTTCAAGAACAATCCCATAAATTTTTAAGATTATGAGTAACACGTCTGCTGGATTGATACAAACAGTACTAGGTCCATTAGCCCCCAATGATTTGGGAATTACTATGTCTCATGAGCACTTGCTATTAGATATAACTTGTTATGTGCAGCAAGCTGATGAAGCTAGTAATCGTTCATATCGCCATGCATTGATTAAGATGGATAACCTTGGTCGACTACCAGAGAGATTTCAATATAGCTTAGAAAACATGACTTTGCTCAGTGAAGATGCTGCTATTGAAGAGGCATTCGCATTTAAACTTGCAGGGGGATCTAGCTTCGTCGATACTACTAGTGGAGTAGGTATCGGAAGAGACCCTTTGGGACTTGCTCGAATATCAAGATCTACAGGGCTAAATGTTGTCATGGGTTCAGGCTACTATGTTTGGCAATCTCATCCAGAAAATATGGATGATAAAGATGTTGACTTGATTGCACATGAGATTATTGATGAATTTGAGAATGGTGTTAACCATACTGGTATAAAACCCGGTGTAATTGGCGAAATAGGTTGTTCATGGCCTATTCATCCTAATGAATTAAAATCTCTTCAAGCAGCTTCAATAGCGCAAAAGCACACTGGCGCGCCTATGACACTTCACCCGGTGGGGCCTCGCGAGTCAAAAGATAATATCCTAAATGCAATTCAGAAAGCTGGGGGCAATTGCGAAAAGGTTATATTTGGTCATTTGGATCATTATTCAAACTTGGATGACTTATTAAATTTACTGAAAGCAGGTTGTTATATTCAACTAGATGTTTTTGGTTGGGAAGACACTTCTTTAGAATTGATAATGCCTGGTGTTAAGTTTGGTAATGATAATGAAAGAATAGATATCATTGCTGAACTTGTAGACATGGGCTATCAGGATAAAATTTTAATTGCTCAAGATGTATGTCAGAAATGGCAATATCGATCATACGGTGGAAAGGGTTTTTCTCATATATTGGAAAACATGATTGGAAGATTCAAGGATCATGGGTTTAGTGATACTGTAATTGACGCGCTGCTAGTTGATAACCCAAGTAGAGTTTTCGCTTTCGATTGAATATAAAAAAGGTCAGTCGAAATTAATATTTTTTCAAATGATTCGACTGACCTTTTTTATATTATGATTATGGTTTAATAATTGCCCGAGTGACTGCTGTTTTTCGATCTGTGCCAGACCACTCAGATAACTCAAATGCTTTATTAATGTCCTCCAAACTGAAAGTATGGGACATTAGATTCGTTAAAGGATATATGTCCTTTGTCCTTTCTAGCATTTCAATTGCTGCTGGTATAAGTTGAGGTCTGTAGAAAGATACTGGAACGATATGTCTGATTCCATGAAGTACTTTTTCCATATCTATTGTAGCCATCGCGTTTGGCCAGATACATCCTATTTCTACGTACTTCCCGCCAGGCCTAAGCATTTCAAGGCCCTCTGGAACTACTCCAGGATAACCGACTACTTCAACAACTGTATCTGCGCCTGAGCGCCCCCCTCCTACTAATTCTTTTACTTTTGCAACCCTGTCTTCAGGATCTGGTATTTCATTTATGTTTATCGTGTAGTCTGCACCACATTGGAGAGCTAAATCTAATCTAGGTTGTTGGCCGTCTATTGCGATTATTACTCCTGCTCCCCTCTCTCTAGCATATGTGATTCCATACATCCCGAGTCCACCAGCCCCTTGGAATACGATCGCGTCTCCGCCTTCTATATTTGATCTTTCAATTCCTTCCATGACAGTGCCTGCTGCACAATTAACTGATGTAAGAACTTCATCGCTTAATTCTTCTGACTCCACTTTAAAGACAAAAGTTCCTGGTTGGAGATAATAATAATCGGCGAAACCACCATGGCAGTACGGATAGTCTTCAATAGATTTGAAACCTTGAAAATTATTGAGACAATCAGTGTATTGCCCTCGAATACAGTGGTAACAACGGTGACAAGGTGTCCAATATGAAAATACAACCCGATCACCTTCTTTTAGTGGTTTTTGAAGATAATCAGTTGAAACATTTTTCCCTAAAGAATGAACTCGTCCTACGAGTTCATGTCCCAATATGAAATTATGCATCTTAATTTCACCACGCCAGATATGTAGGTCAGATCCACAAACTCCACCTCCTGTGACACTAACTAATATTCCTTCTGGATCTACTTCCGGTGTCGGAAATTCTCGGATCTCAAACTTACGGTCTGCTACTAGTACTGCTGCTCTTCCTCTTTCTGGCATTTTTTGCTCTCCGAGTTAAATTTATTAGAATCGAATGTTACGGATCAAGCAAATTTAACAGTGCTTTGAAACAGAGTCAACAAGCCCGAAGTAAATTAAGGCCTCACACCACAACTTTCTTCTTGAGGAGAAGGCAATTGAAATCTATAATCTATCCAATTAGTATCTGTCTCGTGTTAAGTACGTTACAAGATATAGTAATAATCAACATAAGCGAGGATCTTAATGCAGCTAACAGGATATGCAGATAAATTTAGCGTTAAGCCAGGTGAACCAATAGAATTTTATGTGTCTAGCAAACAACTAAAATATAAAGCTGAGTTGGTTAGGGTAATTCATGGTGATCCTAATCCAAAAGGCCCAGGATTTAAAACTGAACCTGTGCTAAGTGACATAGAAGGTGAATATGATGGCCATGAGCAAATTCTATATGGCGGCTCACATATAATTGTGGATCACGATTCATCCCTGAATCTCGAAAACGATTTTACCATTACCTCTTGGATATATCCGACAATGCCAGACAGTGGTAAGTCGCAAGCTATTGTCACGAAATTATCTAAAGAAGGAACAAAAGGTTACGGGTTTTTTATAAATAAACGCGGCGAATTATCTCTATGGATTGGCGATGGAAATAACTCTGATTGTATTACGTCTGGAAGAAAGCTTAGAAAATCAAATTGGTATTTTGTGGCAGCATCTTTTGATCAATCATCAGGCACAGTCAAAATTTATCAAAAACCCATGGGCTGGACTCAAGGGTCTGAAAGAACAATTTCGGAAAAAACTATCGATTTTAACCGGATTCAGTTTACAGAGGATCCTCTTTATATCGCAGCTTCTATTGATGCAAATGGTAAACATCGAAAGGGCTTCAACGGTAAGATTGAACGGCCAATGATACATAAAGAGGTCATTTCAATAGACGATCTGGAAAAACTATCGATTGACTCTGATCAAGTTGGTAAAGAGAATATTGTGGCTAGTTGGGATTTTTCTGTAGGAATGTCAACGCAAATAGCTACGGATATAGGCCCAAATGGGTTAAACGGAAAGGTGGTTAATTTACCCCTGAGGGCAGCAATTGGCCATAATTGGACTGGGGAAAATTATATTGCTGAAGAGAGTCCTAGTGAATATGGAGCAATACACTTTCATGAAGACGACATAGATGATGCTGGGTGGGATCTAAGCATAAAGTGGAATGTACCTAAAGAATTTAGAAGCGGCATATATGCTTTAAAGACTATTTCAGGCAAGAAGAACGATCACATTCCATTTTTTGTTCGACCTCATTTGGGTAAACCTCAGTCCAGAATCGGTTTTCTTTTAGAAACAAACACTTATTTAGCCTATGGTAATGAGCATGTTCTAGACGCAAATGAGGTTATGCCTACAGATTTGGTACCTAATTGGAATAAAGATATTAATAGAGATGAGCTGGACTATTTAAAGAAAAATAATCTGCATTCAATGTACGATTTTAAAGTTGATGGTAGTGGCGTAGCTTATCAATCCAGGAAAATACCTATTTTAAATATTCGACCAGATTTTATAACCCCGAGTCGAGGTGGCCCTCATTGTTTGACCGCTGACTTAATAATTGCCGATTGGTTGGAAGAGAAGGGCCATGCATTTGATGTGTTTACATCAGAGGACTTGGAGCTTGATGGGAAGAAACTTTTAGAGCAATACAAAGTGATAATTCTAGGTACCCATCCTGAATATTGGACGATGAACATGCTGAAAGCAATGAGCTCTTATTTAGCTAATGGCGGAAGGATGATGTACTTGGGTGGCAATGGTCTTTATTGGGTTACATCGTTTGATCCAGAACGACCTCACGTGATTGAAATTCGACGTTGGGGAGGCACGGAAATATGGAAAGCTGAACCCGGTGAATATTACCATTCAACTACAGGTGAACTTGGTGGTATATGGAGAAAAAGAGGATGGCCTCCTCAAAAAATAGCGGGGGTGGGTTTTGCTGCGCAAGGGTTTGATATTGGTACAGCTTATGAGCTACAGGAAGACTCTAATGACTCTCGGGTAGATTTCATTTTTGAAGGGGTAAATCGTGATGAGGCAATCATAGGAGATCATCCTTCATTAATGTTGAATCATGGGGCAGCTGGGGATGAAGTTGATCGATTAGATTTCGGGCTGGGAACCCCTCCTCATGCACTATTATTGGCTACATCTGCTGGGCGACACACTAAGGCGTACCACCATGTTATAGAGGAGATGTTTACGACCGATTCTGCACAGCATGGTGAAGTTAACGAATTTGTTAGATCGGATGTTGTTTTTTTTGAAACACCTAAGGGCGGTGCAGTTTTTTCCACCGGATCGATTAATTGGTGTGGTGTATTATCATATAACGAATATAACAATGATATTTCAGTGATTACTAATAACGTCCTTAAGCGATTTACCTCGGATGAGCCGCTACCCCAGATACCTGGCTAATCCTGATATATTTATTTAATTTTAAGCCTTTTTGGAGGTAAGTATGACACAGAAGAAAATAGCAATTTTGGGTGCCGGTGCAATCGGCTCAACAATAGGCGGATTTTTCGCTAAAAATGGAGTCAACTCTACGTTAATCGATATATGGCCAGAAAATGTTCAGCAGATTAAGTCAAATGGCCTTAGAGTTACAACAATGGATGACGAGTTTGTTACTCACCCTGCTGTTTTACATATTTCTGATGTTTCTAGTAGCGGTGATTTGTATGACATAGTTATTTTGGCCGTTAAATCTTATGACACAGAATGGACTACACACTTTATTAAGCCGTACCTTAATCGTGGAAGCTATGTGATATCGGCCCAGAACTCAATAAATGACGATAGAATCGCAGCGATTTTGGGGTGGACAAGAGTAATTGGAGCCGTGGTGACTTATGGGGCAGGAATTTATGAACCGGGACATGTTAATTACACTAGTCCGAAAGAAAGATCACCATTTATTTTAGGAGAGTTGAATGGCCTGGTTACGCCCCGGATTGAAGAAGCAGTAGATCTATTAAATAACGTCTCTGGTGGTGGGGTGAAAAGCACGTCGAATTTATGGGGAGAACGCTGGTCTAAGCTCTGCGTGAACTCGATGGCTAATGCGGTTGCGGGTGTTACCGGGCTTAAATCAGCAGAACTCAGAGAAGTCGAATCTAGTAGGCTTATATCAATCAGAATAGCGGCTGAAGTTGTCAAGGTAGCCTTAGCAAATGGCGTAGATGTACAGCCTATCTCCGGAGTACCTCCACAGATGTACTTGGATGCTATTTCAGACGACTTAATTATGGGAGAAGTTGAAGGTATTTTAATGTCTGGAGCAAAAGAAATTGGCATTGGAAGGCCATCCCTTGCTCAAGATTTGCTAAAGGGTAGGAAAATAGAGGTTGATTATCTCAATGGATATATCTCTAAAAAAGGTTCAGAGTTAGGGATACCTACGCCTGTCAATGATGCGATTAGAGAGCTTGCTCACCGAGTGGCGCGAAAAGAGATAGAACCGTCAGTGGAGAACCTGGAACTTATTAAGTGAGTTCTTTGTTACATGATCACAAACCATTAAGGATTTTAATTAGATGAAAAGAAACCGTAGATTGTTACTCACTAGCGTGGTATTGGGGTTGATATCCTTGGTGGCGGCACTATTGGGTGGAATGCACCTTCAACATCTCATCGAGGATGGTGGTGCTAGACACCTTGGAGAGACTGTAGTCCTAATCGTTCTAGCGTTGGGATTGTTTGGGAGTTCAGTGTGGACTTCTAATCGGGAACGTGAAGAATAACCTCTTCAACGACTCTTAATAGACCTACCCTATCCTTTCCGTGCTTTAAGGCTAAAACTTAGATACACTAGTTTTGGACACTTTTTTGGACACCTAATAAAAAATAAGTTAATTCAATCAATTTAGTGTCGATTAATTCTTAAATATAATCGACACCTTATTGATTGAATTAGATTGTAGTAAATTAAAAAGAGTAAAGAATAAGGAGTTTAATTGGAATGAAAGTAAATGATGTAGTAGCAGGAATCCTAAAAAAAGAAGGGATAGATGTAGTAAGTTGTTTTCCTTCTAATGCCCTTATCGAAGCTGTATCTGAGATTGGTATACGTCCAATAATGTTTCGACATGAACGAGGCGTTGTTATGTCTGCTGATGGGTACAGTCGTATGAATACTAGAGAGCAGTTTGGTGTCGCTATTACTCAGGGGCATGCGGGGGCTGAGAATGCAATGGGAGGTATAGCTCAAGCTTATTCTGACAATATACCTCTACTTTACTTGTCTGGTGGCCCGTCTATGTCAGCTTACTCAGTAAAACCGAATTTTTCGCCGGCACGAGAATTTGGTTGCGTATCTGTATCAGCAGAGGTGATATACCAACCTGGGTTAGTTGTGGATGTAATGAGACGTGCTTTTCACGCATTACGCAATGGCAGGTCCGGACCGGTAATTGTTGAAATACCAGATGATGTTGGAGAGATGGATGTATCTGACAGCATGATTAATTCATATGTTTCCCCAAAGAGGCATAGGTTCGTTCCTGAATATAACGACATAAAAGAAGCCATAACAATTTTATTGAGTGCAAAAAAGCCCGTCATTTGGTCTGGTAAAGGCGTTCTTATGTCCCAAGCTAGTGAGGAATTAAGAATGCTAGCAGAGTTAACTGAAATACCGGTGTATTGCACAATGCCTGGCAAATCGGGATTTGATCAAACGCATCCTTTGGCTTTAGGCTCAGGGAGTGCGGCGACTTCTTTACAAGCGAGAACTTGGATACAAGAATCAGATGTGTTGCTTTCTGTTGGCTCTAGTCTTACCAAAACTCTTTATGGACAACCAATACCCGATGGCAAGGTGATAATTCAAAGCGTTGAGACAGTTGAAGACATAAACAAAGAATACTCAGTTACTGTGGGCTTGCCTGGTGATGCAAAATTAACCCTGCAATTATTAATAGATGAAGTCAAATCTCAAATAGGCGATGATGGTAGGAAAGGCCAGACTGATACTGCAGATCAAATTAAAAAACTTAATAAAAAGTGGCTATCGGAATGGAATGAAATTTTAACTTCTGATGACAAGCCTATTAGTTATTATCGAGTAATATATGAGCTTGAAAATACTTTAGATAAAAATAACAGCATTGTTACTCATGATGCTGGTGCTCCAAGAGACACAATAATACCATTTTACAATCCTACACTTCCAAACAGCTATATAGGATGGGGAAAGAGTACTCATTTAGGATATGGAATACCTTTGATGATTGGAGCAAAAATGGCTCGTCCTGATAAATTCTGTTTGAATTTTATGGGAGATGGAGCTTTTGGTATGTCTGGCTTAGATATAGAGACTTCGGTTAGGGCCAGGTTGCCAATTACTACGATCGTACTTAATAATGGCGGAATGGCTACGTACCCTGGTAAAACCAGAGATACAGGTGCGTACCCAAATGCCTTGAAAACATTCGGAACTACCCAGGTTAGCGGTAGTTACGCCAAAATAGCTGAAGGAATGGGCGCAGTAGGAATAACTGTTACCGAACCATCAGGCATTAGTAAAGCTATAAAAGAAGCCCAGCAACTAAACGTTGAAGGTAAAACTGTACTGATAGATATACATGTTAATTTAGAACCGCGAAGATCAACTTTTTAGATTTAAGGTGAAAGATAGGTTTTGATGAATTCAGAATCAGATAATAAGAAGAGGTCAATATCGACTTTATCAAAATCTGAAGCGATATCGTCTGAAGCAATGGTGGTTACCAAACATCCATCAGCTACCGAGGCTGGCCTTGAGATACTTCGGGCCGGAGGGAATGCCATGGATGCGGCAATTGCAAGTTGTTTTGCTACAGGGGTTGTAGAGGCAAATTCAGCTACGATTGGTGGAGGAGGTTATATTGTTTACCAGATGCAAGATAAAGGCGGTGTGATAGGTGGCCATATGCCGGCTTCCATGCAATGCACTCCAGATATGTTCAAGTTGACTGGTAAAGAATCTACAGGAGCGTTTGGATGGGCTGAAGTTGAAGGTAACGCTAATTTAGAGGGATATCTATCTATAAATGTGCCTGGTGTGGTCTCAGCCATGTGTGAATCTCACAAAATGTTCGGACGTATGCCACTCTCAGATGTTTTAGCTCCTGCAATTCAATTAGCTAGAGACGGGTTTTCCCCACACTGGCATAATTTATATGCTTTTGGCTTGTTGTCGGACATATTGTTTAAGTATGAAGAATTGGGTCGAATTTTCATGCCTAATGGGAGCATGCCACTAGGAGGTAAGACTTACCCTGCAGTTTTAAAACAATCAGACTTAGCGCAAACTATGGAATATATTTCTAAAGAAGGTTCCAGAGGTTTTTATGAAGGCGATATTGCTGCATTAATCGTCAAAAACGTTCAAGAAAATGGAGGTGTAATTTCACGAGAGGACTTTGCTAGATATAGACCGTTTATTTGGGATAAAGGCCTTGAAATACCATATCGTGACACTGTAGTGAGGGTTCCTCCACATGCAACTGCGGGAATTACTACTGCAATGACACTTAAGTTGATGGACAGATTTGATTTTAAAAATTCTGGACACAACTCTATTTCTGCTCTACACACATTCATATCGGCTGCTCGTTTGGCTTATGCTGATCGATATGAATATTTGGGTGACCCAGAAACTATTGATATCCCTTGGAATGGACTATTAGCTCAGGACTATACTGATAGAAGATTTAAAGAGATAAACGAATGCGTCCCGAAACATTGGGAACCTGGTAATCCATGGATTGAAGAGGGCAGAGAACCTTTAAATAGACTTATAGCTAGTTCTCCAATTTTAGATGATGGTACAACTCATATTTGTGTTATCGATAAAGATTCAAATGCTGTTTCGTTTACCAACACCGTTGGTGCAGGATTTGGGTCAGGAATAGTTCCAAAAGGAACTGGAATTGTAATGAATAATGGGATGAGTTGGTTTGACCCAATCCCAGGGCGCATAAATTCTATTATGCCAGGCCGGTGGCCACTAAATAATGCTACACCTGCATTGGTATTAAATTCCCGTGGTGTTGTAATGTCAGTTGGAGTAACAGGTGGTCGGAGGATAACTAATGCTATTAGTCAGATAATTTCAAATGTTGTAGATTTTGAAATGGGCCCTCAAATGGCTATTGATTCCCCAAGAGTTGACTGTTCTACACCCTACACTAGTGTTTCTCCTGAGTTAGATGCAATTGTTAGGGATGAATTAGAACAGAGAGGACATAATTTAAGAGTGATGGGGCCAGAATATCCAGCCACTGGCTTTGCAAATTTTGGCAGCCCAATTGCAATTGTAAGATCTAGCACCGGGCAGTTACATGGAGGAGCCGATACTTTCCATTCTGCATATGCTGAAGGAATCTAACTCTTTATTAATTCAATAATGTCTTTGGAATGGGTCTTTACGTCGACTTCAGGCCATATTCGCTGAATTTTCCCTTCTTCATCAATTAAATATGTTTTGCGGAAGACTCCGTAGTATTCTTTGCCATACATCTTTTTCTTAACCCATGCTCCGTAAGCTGATATCATCTCAGAACTTTCATCTGATAAAAGTAGAAATGGCAAATCATATTTGTTAATGAATTTATTATGTGATTGTATGCCATCTTTACTTACTCCAAGTATGACTGCTCCTGCATCTGTGATCTCAGAGTAATCATCTCTGAAATTACATGCTTCTATTGTGCAACCCGGGGTATCATCTTTAGGATAAAAATAGATCACAACTTTTTTACCTATATAGTCTTTCAAAGATACTGTCTCTCCATTTGATGCTGGTAGAGAGAAATCAGGTGCGAGATCGCCTTCCTTTAATTTCATTTTTTACTCCTGTGTAATTTATTAAGCTGACAGACCACCATCAATATATATTGTCTGTCCTGTTATATAGTCTGATTCTGGACTCGCTAAAAATATTGCTAGGGCTACTAATCCGTCCATGTCACCAGGTTGGGACAATGGGATACTTTTAAGATTGAGCTGTTTGCGCTCTGGATCGTCCCAAGCTCTAGAAGTCATAGATGTGTCGTACATTCCCGGAGCGATCGAGTTAACTCTTATTCCATACCCAGCCCACTCTAAAGCCAAGGAACTTGTTAGCATATTAACAGCTGTCTTACTCGAAGCATACACTGCTTGTAACGTGGACGTTTTTGTTGCAGCAATTGAGCTTAGGTTAATTATTTTCCCGTATCTTTGGTCCATCATGATTGGAGCTACTGCTCTACACCCATAAAAAACGCCGCCAATATTAGTATCTATAATTTGCCTAAATTCATCGTCGGTCATTCGTTTGTTAGACGAACGTGTTACTGATGGAGGAGTAAGAGTTTGATCAGGAAATGGTACTAAAGCCAGCTCTTTATAAACTCCTGCATTATTAACCATAATGTCAATCGACCCAAAAGATTTCAAAGTGTTGTTGACCAGAGCATCAACATCTTCAGACTGGGATACGTCTGTTTGAAACGCGATGACATTTGGGTTAAATTTTTTTAAGTGAGTTTCTGCGAAAGAGAGATCCTCTTTATTTCTCGCGGCTATGGAAACACTAGCTCCAGCTTTTGCAAATCCTTCAGCGATTGCCATTCCTATGCCACGGCTAGCTCCAGTAACAATTGCTATTTTATCTTTTAAAGGTTTAGGATCGGTCATTACTTGTTAAATTATACAAGTGTTACCATTAAAAGAGTTCCTTAGGAGGATATTGGAATGTCCAAAGACCAAGATTACGCACTTACAGAGCTTTTAATCAATACTGAATGGCTTCAAAACAATTTATCGAATGAAGACATAAGAATCGTTGATTGTGGGTACTGGGAGGCTTATAAGAGAGCTCATATACCCGGAGCAGTTGGGATACGAGGAGATCATTATTTTAAAGATCCGGATACCAATCGCACATTTATAAGTAATCCGGAACAATTTTCTAGAGAAATATCTGAACTAGGTATTAGCAACAACACGTTGGTCGTTGCGTATGATGATTTTGGTAGTTTATGGGCGACACGGCTATGGTGGGCTCTGAAATATTATGGCCATCATTCAGTTAAAATTTTAAATGGAGGGTGGCAAAAATGGCTGAGGGAGGGAAGGCAGATCACTGACGTAAAACCTCAGATACAGAAAACTAAATTCGACAGGACAATTGATCAGTCTATTTTAGCTACTGCAGAACAGGTCATGGACACCGATCGAAATAATCCTGAAAAAATTGTGTTTGATGTTAGATCCACCGCAGAATACAAAGGGGAAAATGATAGGGGTAATAAAAGATCTGGTCATATTCCAGGAGCAAAACACCTCGAGTGGTTAAATTTTGTAGATAAAGAAAAAAGTATGACCTTTAAATCCGCCTCCGAGATAGAGGCATTGTTGGCTCCATTAGATATTACAAAAGACAAGGAGATAACAACTTATTGCCAAGGCGGCATACGTGCTGCCCACGTCTTTTTTGTACTTGAACTGTTGGGATATAAAAATTTACGTGTGTATGATGGTTCTTTCCGTGAATGGGGGAATCGCCAGGATACGGCAATCGAATAATTTAAAACTGGAACTGCTTTTATTTCTAAAATTTTGAACAAACTATTAACTTATAATCTAATGTTTTTGATCTCACTTTCTGCGATTTGCTTTGCTTGCTCAAGCCAAGATTTAATTGTAAATGAAAATATGCCCAAAGGTGTGAACGAGAAAATTACTGACCTTGCCGAGGAAGTAAAAGAGGAAAAAGGGACTCCAGATTCTAGCGAAACAGAACGGCGAGTTGATGAATCAGTTGAAACGCCTGCTGCCGAAAATAAACGTCCCGCCTCAGCTATATATAGACCTGAACTCACCGGTATTTCAGGGTATATCAACGTGGAAAATTTCCTTTTAGATGATCTGAAAGGAAAGGTTATTTTAATAGATTTTTGGACTTATACTTGTATAAATTGCATTAGAACTTTTCCTTACTTGAAGGATTGGCATGCAAAATATGCTGACGATGGCTTGGTCATAGTTGGAGTGCATACCCCTGAGTTTGAATTCGAAAAGATATTAAGTAACGTAGCGATAGCTACCCGTGAATTCGGCTTAGAATACCCGATAGTTTTAGATAACGAGCGAGCTACTTGGGGAGCTTATCAAAATCAATATTGGCCAGCTAAATATCTGATTGATAGAGACGGATACGTAAGGTATACACATTTTGGTGAGGGCGGGTATGAAGAAACAGAATCAGTTATTAGAGACCTACTGCAGGAAAATGATAATGTGATTAGTGAATCTGGTAATACATTTATGGAACCACGTCCTTATGCTGAAATTCCACAAGACCAGACTGAGGTAGAGTCTCAAACGCGCGAATTATATTCCGGCACAATCAGAAATTACAATGCAATATATATTGGTCGTGTGTCGCCGTATGTAGCTCATGAACAATTTTACACACAACGAGATGTGGATGTGGTATATACGGATCCATCTGTTCACCGCAATCACTTCATCTACCTTAATGGGGTATGGTTAAACAAACCAGAAAGCCTTAAACACTCCCGTAAAACTGAAGAATATCAAGATTATGTGGCAATACTGTTTTATGGCACTAGTGCTAATGTCGTTTTAAAAGGCTTTGGTGAGTCTGATTCTTATACAGTGATGGTGTATTTAGATGATATGCCTTTGAAACGTGAATTTGCTGGAGAAGACATAAAGTGGGCCCCTACTGGTAATAGTTACATTGAAGTTGTTGATAGTAGATTATATCGATTGGTAAAATCACCCAGTTATGGAGGATTTGAACTTAAAATAAGTTCAAATTCAGAGCAATTTGAACTCTTTGCTTTCACCTTTGGAAGTTTTCAAAATTAGTTCCACTATAAATTTAGATAGGTGTCAATTAAGGATGATAGAAAAAAAAATTAGTGTATTACTAGTAATTATTTTAACTTTGGCTGTATATTCATGTTCTACTGGGAATGAACTTAAATACACTGATGAGCTAAAGCCTAGCCTTTATCAACCCATAAAAGGCTCGGTAAATGAGAATGGGTATAGTCTTATTTTAGCTACAGACGATTTGTCTGTTGGGAATCATAGAATAGGTTTGTTGGCTTTAAGTCAAATTGGTGTTGTTAGTGTTCCGTCAATAGAAGTTAGTCTTTATTATTTCAATCCTGAATTAGGATTTGTAGAATTAGAATCGCGACTAAAAGCATCATATAGAAAATGGCCTTACGGATCTCGTGGTTTATATACAATGCAATTTAATTTTATAAACCAAGGAAAACATCTGTTGGTAGCTAAGATTCTTACAGAAAAAGGCTTTATTGAAAATGTTGACATTAGCTTTGATGTAGGCGCTGAGACTATCGCTCCTGCAGTAGGACAACTTGCCATAAAAAGTAATACTAAAACTTATAATTCAGTAGACAATCCATCTCAACTCACCACTGGGTCTAACTACAACCAAGATTTATATAAATATACACTCGCTGAGGCTATTAAAATGAATAGACCAGTAGTTGTAGTCTTTGCTAGCCCGGCATTTTGTATCAATGCTGTTTGTGGCCCTCAAGTTGAAACCTTAAGTTTATTAGCAGATAAATTCTCCACCAAAGCTGAGTTTGTCCATGTGGATTTATACGAACACCCTGAAAAAGTACAAGGTGATTTATCTACAGCAATTATTTCCCAGGCTGTAAGAGAATGGCGTTTACCAAGTAATGAGTGGACGTTTATAATTGATGAACAGGGAGTTATAACAGCACGTTTTCAAGGCTTTGTCACATTTGATGAGTTGGAAACAGAACTAATTAAATTGTTCTGAACAACGCAAAAACAATAAATGTCTTTATCTTTGAAATCTCTGTTGTAAAAGCCAATTTAGTTGGAATATAAATCAGGGACTTTTTATGATGCCAAAATTAAATATGAGTATGTTTAACCTTGAACTTGCATTGGGCTGGTATCAAAGATTTGTTACTTGGTGCAGGGACCAAGTAGACTTGTTGCCCCCTTATGGAAATTACCATGGAGCTTTGTTACGAAAGTTCGTCGAAAATGAAAAATATTATATCGATTTGGGTGTTGATAGAGTAGAGATTGATATGGTTACATTCTCAATTCTTGAAGATGGAGAATGTATTAAAGTGAGATATACACGTTCATGGAAGCGTGCGATCAACATTGATCGCTATACAGATGAATTATCATTTCAAGGCAATGAGTAAGCTCTGATTGAGTTAAAGCGCCTCTATTACGTCCACGTGTTGTAAATCAAGAGACTCGGCCAATGCTTTATGAGTGACATGGCCATTCAGCGTGTTTATTCCCATAGCAAAGGTTTCATTCCGGGTAATTAGATTTTCTATACCATTATTAGCTAGATACAAAATATATTTATAAGTTGCGTTTGATAGCGCTGTGCTGGCAGTATTTGCGACAGAACCTGGGATGTTTGGAATTGCACAATGGATAACATTGTTTTTAATGTAAGTAGGATTTGACTGGGTTGTTGGCTTTATATTTTCCACGGATCCTCCCTGATCAATAGCCACGTCCAAAATTAATGAAGATGGGTTCATAATATTGACCATGTTTTCTGATATAACCTTTGGGGCTGAAGCACCTGGAATTAACACTGCTCCAACTACCACATCAGTTCTTTTGAGGAATTCCATTAATTTTGTTTCAGTAGACAACATGGTTTTTATGGAGCCCCTATATCTATATTCAATGGCACGTAGCCGCTCTAAATTTATATCAAAAATTGTGACACGAGAGCCTAGAGAGGTAGCGATAATAGCTGCGTTAAGCCCGACTGTGCCTCCACCAATAATCATGAATCTACATGGTTCAACACCAGGAACTCCGCCCAGCAACTTGCCTGGTCCATCAAAGTCAGATTGTAATAGTCTGGCAGCTATCTGGGGTGCCAATCTGCCAGCTATTTCGCTCATAGGCTCTAAAAGGGGTAAAGATCCATTCTTAGTTTGTATTGTCTCGTATGCAATTCCAATAACTTTTGTTTTTACAAGCTCTAAAGTGAGTTCAGGCGCGGCAGCAAGGTGAAGATAAGTAAAGATGATTTGATTTTGTCTGAAATGTTTAAATTCTTCTTGCTGTGGTTCTTTAACTTTTACTACTAAATCCGCAGATTCCCAGACTTTTTGTGCATTACTTACAATTTCTGCGCATGGATAATCAGAGTCAGGGAAGCCAGCTTTTTCTCCTGCTCCGCGCTCGAATACAATTTTATGGCCTGATTCAATTAAACCTTTGATTTTATCTGGAGTGATCGAGACCCTTCTTTCATCTGCTTTTACTTCTTTTGGTACGCCAATAATCATTTTGTATTATTCCTAGTTAAATAGTTTTTAAAATTAATTCGGTTATATGTAACGGTACTCTGCCAGTTCCATCAATAATTTGTTGTCTACAAGAAGATCCCATGCTAACGATTTCTACATCTTTAGTATGTTTATTTATTTCATCGAATAAATTCATTTTTCCTAGACTCATTGATAATTCATAATGTTCTTTTTCAAACCCAAAAGAACCTGCCATGCCGCAACAGCCAGAGTTTAGTTCGATAACATTACAAGAGTCGATACTTTTTAAGAGCAATAATGACGCATTATGTTCTGCCAAGGCCCTTTGATGGCAATGTGTTTGAAGTAATATATTTTTGGGCATTTTATTTATGTTAAACGTTTTTATCTCTGATATGTTTTTCATTAATAATGCATCGATTAGAATAGTTTTTTCTGCAACTAAGATTGCATCTTTATTTCCGGGTAATAAGTCTAAGTATTCATCTTTGAATGAGAGAATACAAGATGGCTCTAGCCCTACTATATAGTCCGCGGTTTTTAGCGCATCAACGGCTACTTCAACATTGCGTCTAGCTTTAACCTTAGCGCTTTTGTCGTCTCCTACAGATAAATTAATCCGTCCGCAACAGGACCAGTTCGGCAGTAGCACTTCATATCCGAGATGTTCCAATAATTTGATGGCTGCATGGCCAATTTCAGGATTATGGTAATTAGTGAAAGTGTCGTTAAATATGGCGATAATGCCTTTGTTAGAAATGGTTTTTTGTGACCGTTTATCCGTTTTTGACTCCACCGACGATTTAAAAGTTTGAGGCGCGTATTTTGGTAGCGACCGTCTACTATCTAGACCGATATTGTCTAATAACATCTTGATAGGGAATGAAGCCATCATCCAGTTAGAAATCGGGTATGTGGCAGAGCCAATAATGCCTAATTTATCTAAATTCCCAAGTATGATATCTCTGAAACTAGCACCATTTGCTTTACGATAACGTGATAGAAAATCATACTTTAGTTTAGCCATGTCAACATTTGAGGGGCATTCTGTCTTACAAGCCTTACAGCTTAAGCAGAGATCCATAATTTCCTTCATGCGGTCACTTGTCATAGCATCTGCTGGTAAATTGCCTGTGATGATTGTTCTTAAAGCATTAGCTCTTCCGCGAGTGGAATGTTCTTCATCTCTTGTGGCCATGAAAGAAGGACACATTGTTCCTGAAGTCACTTTCCTGCAGGCTCCTTGTCCATTACATTTTTCAATTGCTGAAGTTATGTTGCCTTCTCTTTGAAACGAAATTTCTGTTTCCGAAATTTGGGGCAATTCTAACGGAATTGTTCTGAGGTTATTGGTGATTGGTTGCGAGTTAGTTATTTTGCCGGGATTCATAATCCCTTTGGGGTCGAATATATTTTTAACTTGTTCAAATGCGTTTATTATTGTTGTTCCAAACATTTTCTCAAGGAATGGACTACGTACCAATCCATCGCCATGTTCTCCACTAATAGATCCTCCATATTCCAAAACAAGGGAACTAATTTCATCAGCTATATCTTTTAATTGTTGAATCCCCACTGAATCTTTTAAATTAATTAGAGGTCTTATATGAAGGCAACCCACACTTGCATGTCCATAATAACCTGCTTTAGTACCGGAGTTTTTTAAGATTTCATCGAACCTTTTTACGAATTGAGGTAATAAATTAGGCTCTACCGCAGTATCCTCTACGAATGGAATCGGCTTGGCATCGCCAATCACATTCATCATGAGCCCAAGTCCAGCCCTTCTCACTGCCCACACATTAGCCTGTTCAGCTTCATCTAAAATAATTGTAGTGTGATAACTTAGTTTAGATTTAGACATTTTAATTTTGATAGTGTCTAAATGTGATATGACTTCCTGTTCAGAGTTACCAGTAAATTCAACAATTAACAATGAATTTGGATCACCATTGACAAAGCCCATCAGCTTTCTGTATTCGTTATGTTTTCTCGCTTCTTGGAGAATGATCTCACCTACATGTTCGACCGCAGCGGGATCCATTTCTAATATTTCTACGGTTGCTTCCATGGATTCGATCAAATCTTTAAAGTGAATGACTGCTAGCCCTTTGTGTTTAGGCTTATCGACCAATTTCAACTCGACCTCAGTTATTGTTAACAATGTCCCTTCAGAACCAACCACGAATTTAGCTAGATCGATCTGATTTGAATCTATAAGTTGATCTAAGTTATATCCTGATACACGCCTCATTATTTTCGGATATCTATTTATGATTTCTTTTCGGTATTCGAGTCCAATTTGCTTTAATTGCGTTGCTATTGAATTAACTCGATTGGAATGTCCGTTATCCCTAGCAAAATTGTCTAAGTTAATGTTATTGAGTTGTGCTATTGAGCCGTCTGAAAAAATTCCTTCTATTTGCTCAACATTATCTGAAGTTTTGCCCCATCTTATTGAATGTGCACCGCATGAATTGTTGCCAAGGGCTCCGCCTACATTGCCTCTGTTAGAACTACTAGGATCTGGCGCAAAAAGTAAATTATGAGGGGATAATATTTGATTCAACTCGTCGAGGATAATTCCTGGTTGAACTATCACTGTTTTTTCCTCTGGATTGAAATCTATGATGTTTCGCATATACTTCGAAAAATCTATAATTATAGAGTTTCCGACTGTGGACCCAGCTAAACTTGTGCCTCCGCCTCTTGGCAGAATGGAAACATTGTGTTTATTTGCCAATTCAACCGTAGCAATTACGTCATCTCTTGACTTAGGTAGCACAACACCTACTGGTAATATTTGATATAAAGATGCGTCTGTACTGTATAGATGTCGAGAAAATGAATCGAACTTCACATCCCCATCCACAACCTTTTTAAGGTCATTTGATATTTCGTGGGAATCAGAAGTAGTAGATTTATTTTTCAATTACTGATCAAGGAATTCCTTGTGTTTTGTTAATAAAAAGTTTGAATACTTAATATGCAACATATTGGTAACGATTAAGCAGAAACCTTCACGATTAAAAATGATTGCTTGCCTAGTGGAGTGTTAACTTCTATTTGCTGCCCAGCCACTCTCTTCATTACTGCTTTACCTACCGGAGACACATTTGAAATTTTATTTTGTAGAGGGTTTGATTCAGAAACACTCACTACTGTGTAACCTTGTTCTTTACCTGACACAAGATCTTTCAGAGTCACTTTAGCACCGATACCAACTCTAGCGTCTTTTTTGCGTTTCTTAGGGTCAATAACTACAGCATTTCGTAATTGTAATTCTATGTTAGTAATCCTTGACTCAATATGGGCTTGTTGTTCCCTAGCTGCTTCTAATGGAGCATTTTCTTTAACGTCTTTATCCTGTGCTGCTTTATGTATGTCTTCGGATATTCGAGGCCGTTCGAGTTTTAGGGTTTCAAGTTCAGAGTTAAGTTGTTTGTGGCCATCAGGAGTTAATTCAATAATTTCTTGAGACCCGTCTGAAGGTTTGTTGTTTCTAACTCGATTTTTTTTAATGCGTACATGCTGGGCCAAATTCACCTGAAGATGTCCGCTTTTTCTCATGTAAGAAAGAAATCCTCTAATAACTTGAAGTTTTTCGGCTGCTTGTGGCACAGCTCCGCCATCAGTGATTCTTTCAGAATAACTACCAACTTCAGCTGGATCAATTTCTTTTAAAACTCTATCTGACCCATAGTATTGAACAAACCTACCGAGTTCTGTCTCGGTATGAGGTCCGTCTGTCTTAGTTCTGGGGTTATTAAGATACTTACTTATAGCTTCAATTACGGTTAAGGTCTCAAGTTGCTCTAACATAATGTTTCTCCCTAAGAATGCTTCTCCCTAAGAGTGAATTGGGAACTATTAAATCTTATTGGTGCATTGAATCGGTGTCAATGCGTGTCTAAGGCTTAGTGGGATCTAATAGGTCCATACTGCCCCAATTCTTACCAATTTTCAATTCAACTTTTAGAGGTACGTCAAATGGAATAGCATTGGTCATATTTTCTATAATTATGGACTTTAATAAATTTAATTCTTCTAAATTAGATTCGAATATTAATTCGTCATGTACCTGTAGTATCATTTTTGATGAAATATTATTTCTGTTAATTTGATCTTGAATTTTAATCATTGATATTTTTATCGTATCCGCAGCTGTGCCTTGGATTGGCATGTTTATAGCAGCTCTTTCTGCAGCCTGGCGAGAAATTCTGTTGTTTGAGTTAATCTCGGGGAGATACCTTCTCCTTCCCTTTAACGATTCTACATAACCTTTTTGTTGGCAGAAATTGATCGTTTCATCTATATAATCTTTAATTCCAGGATAATTGTTAAAAAAGATAGAGATAAATTCCTTCCCTTGATCAGGAGATAAGTCTGTTTGTTGGGCGATTCCGAATGGTGTTAATCCATATAGAACACCGAAATTTAACACTTTTGCTACTCTCCTCATATCGGAGGTAACTCTAGAAACAGGGATGCCATATACTAAGGAAGATGTTGATGCATGGATATCCTCATCATTATTAAAAGCGTTTATTAAGTTCAAATCTTGAGATAAATGCGCAAGAATTCTTAATTCGATTTGAGAATAATCAGCTGATATTAGAATTGAATATGGATGATCTTTCGTAATGAATGCTTTTCTAACTTGCCTGCCTAACTCAGTTCGAACTGGGATGTTTTGAACATTCGGATCGTTGCTTGATACCCGGCCTGTCGAAGATCCGGTTTGACGATAACTTGTATGAACTCTACCAGTTTGCCGGTTTATAAGTTGTGGTAAAACATCAACATAAGTAGATTTTAATTTTGCGAGTTCTCTAAACTGCAAGATATTATCTATTGCTTCATAAGCCCTTGGGTCGGTATTATCTCCGTTTCCTGCAGCTAAGGTCTGTTTAATAGAATCTAATGAAGAAGCATCTGTAGAGAATCCTGTTGCCGTTTTCTTAACTGGTTTAAGCTTGAGTTCTGAAAATAAAATTTCAGATAATTGCTTTGAAGAACTAACATTAAATTCATGACCAATTAAATCATACAGAATCTTTTGTATGCTAATGATTCTGTGATTTAAATCTAAAGACATTTTTTTTAGTAATTTCAGGTCAATTGAAACCCCATCTGATTGCATTTTTACAATCACATCTACTAATGGCATTTCAATATTGTTAAATGATTCGAGTAAGGATTCTTCTTTTAAACTACGTAATAGTTCATTGTGGAGTCTAAAGGTGAAGTCGGCATCTGCAGTAGCATATTCAGCGACTTTTAAGATTGGGGCTTGGTCAATAGTAATTTTCTTCTTCCCACTACCTATTAATTCTTCAATAGGTGTCATTTGATGTCCGAATAAGTCAAAAACTAAGTTTTTCAACCCTACCGAACGTTTTCCGACCAAATGTGCTGCCAGCATGGTGTCGAAAAACAGATTACTTACCTGGACATCATATTTACGAAGAACAGTTAAGTCATAGCTAGCATTATGTGCAATTTTGGGTATTTTACTTAGGAATACTGGTCGAAGCTTATCTAAAACTGTATCTATTGGAATTTGATTGATCAACGTGGGTTGCCCGTCCATATTAAGAGCCAGTTTCTGTACGTGTCCTATAGGAATATACCAACCGCTACCAATTTTATTAGAAAAGGATATGCCAACAAGTTGAGCCTTCATTGGGTCTATAGATGACGTTTCTGTGTCAAATGCAAATGAATCAGAGGAATTTAAATCAACAATCATTGAATCTAAACCAGACACTTCACTAACTATTTCATAGTTAAGAGAATTTGGGTGTTCACTGACTTGAATTTTTTCATCTGATTGTTTTGGGGTAATCTTTTAACTATAGAGTTAAAGTTTAAAGATCTAAGAAATTGAATTAGTTCATCGTTATCATATTGGGGAAATTCAGCTGACTCGAGATTAAGATGCACTGGTACATCTCTTCGTATCGTGGCTAGATCTTTACTTTGAAATGCGGTTGTTTTGTTTTGCAGCAACAAATTTTGAATTCTTTCTGGAGTTACCTCATTGATGTTTTCATAAATCCCCTCAATGGTTGAATATTGTTTAAGCAATTTTAATGCTGTCTTTATTCCTATTCCGGGCACGCCAGGAATATTGTCTGATGCATCCCCCTGTAAACCTTTTATGTCTGGAACAATTTCAGGTTTTAGTCCATCATATCTTTTGGATACTTCTTCTATGTCATATGTTTTTCTGTTGAAGGCTGTGGATATATAAACCTTAGTGTTTTTTGATACCAACTGTAGAGTGTCTGAATCAACAGTAACAATGAGCGAGTCCATTCCAAAGCGTTCAGATTGACTACTTAACGTTCCAAGTACATCATCTGCTTCATAGCCTTTTGAATCATAAATAGGAATGTTGAAAACATGCATCAGTTTTTTTATTAAGTCGATTTGTTTGGGCAGATCTTCAGGTGTTGGAGGTCTATTCGCTTTGTATTGATCAAACAACTCATGCCTAAACGTAGGTTCGCGTCTATCAAAAGCAATTGCGCAGTGACTCGGCTCAAAGTCAGAAATTATACGTAGAAAACTATTTATAAATCCATAAACCGCACCAATTGGTTCACCGGTAGATGGGAGGTTCATAGGCATCTTTATTGCATGGTAAGCCACGAATACAAGAGCATGGCCGTCAATTAATAATATTAAGGGGCGCTTTGCCATTTATATCTTTTGCTCGATTTAATTATGGTTTCATTAAAGTCATGATAATCCTAACAGTAATAGAACTAATGTGCAGATAAATTAAAAATCAAATAGTAATTAATTCTTGGGCAACCTTGAGGAGAGAGTCTACTTCTTCTTGTGAACGACCTTCAGCGTATGTTCTTAATAGTGGTTCTGTTCCAGAAAATCTGATCAGCATCCATGAACCATTTTTGAGTTTAAATTTAAAGCCATCAGCTTTATTGATATCGTGCCATTCAGAGCCCATTAGTCGAATGTCTAATCTCTCAATTTTTTGAAGAATTTTTTCTCTGTCGGGATTTTTAAACTTGATATCAATTCTTTTGTAATAATGAGGTCCAACTATGCTGAATAACCAATCTATTAATTCTCTAACGCTTTTACCAGTTTTAACCATCATGTCCAGCATTATTAATCCGCATAATATTCCATCTCTGTCTGGCATGTGTCCCTCTATTGTAAATCCACCACTTTCCTCTCCTGCCACCAAGGCGTTATGATGCTTGATTAGTGGGGCAATATGTTTAAAGCCGACTTTTGTTTCAATCACTGGCACGTCATATATTTTGCCCAGTCGATCAATCATACTGGTTTGAGTTAGCGATCGGATTATCGGTCCTCTTTTTTTTAGGACTTCTAATTGGTACAAACAAATTAGAGCAAATGTTTCTAATGGAGTAACAAATTCACCGTTTTCATCCAGGATCCCAACTCTATCGGCGTCTCCGTCATTAGCAATGCCAATATCATAGTGATTATGTTTAACTGTTTCACTTAGTAACTCTAAATTTTTTCCTACTGGCTCTGGCTGTTCAATTCCAGGAAAATCATGATCCTTGATTGAATGGATCTGTTTTACTTCGGTGCGTTTCCCAGAAAATAGTTCAGAAAAGTACCCAATTCCTGATCCATACATTGGGTCATGAGCGATTTTAATTCCGGCAGATCCGATCTCATCTATATTCAGTAACTGGTTTAGGTGGTTTAAGTATGGTGATTTAAGATCAATTGTCTTAACTAGACCAGAAGTCACCGCATCCTCAAGAGGAAACTTTTTTATACTTGGTTCTTGTTCTAAACGTCGTATATGTGTTTCTAATTGCTGCACTATTTTTGGGGAAGCACTACTGCCATCAGACATTTTCAATTTATAACCATTATATTTTGATGGATTGTGGCTAGCCGTGATTACTATTCCAGCAGCGGCAGAATCAGACCACACGGCGTGACTGACAACGGGAGTAGGGACAGGTCCGTTATTTAGCAACACATGTATATTATTTCCTGCAAAAACTTCGGCGACTGATTTTGCGAACACATCTGATTTTAGTCGTGTATCATACCCAATAATAACCGGTGAGATATCGGTTGGATTTTCAGTTTTTATTAAATCTGCAGTTGCTTGAGCACATATTTGGACATTACTTAAGTTAAAGTCCTCATCTATTAGGGCTCTCCATCCTTCAGTGCCAAATTTTATGTTCATGCTATAGGTCCGCTACGAGAAAAATTCGATATTTAGTTACCAAATAGCTCTTTTTTTATTATTGCTGCTTTGTCTGTCACTTCCCATGGTAAATTTAGATCATCTCTTCCAAAGTGCCCGAATGCAGCTGTTTGTTTGTATATTGGTCTGCGCAAATTTAAATCTTTTATTATGGCTCCCGGTCTTAAATCAAAATGTTTATCAACAATGCCAACAATTTTTTCATCATCAATGTGATTGGTTCCAAAAGTTTCGATTGCAATTGATATTGGCTTTGCAACTCCTATTGCATAAGAAACTTGAATTTCTAAGCGATCCGCAACACCGGCTGACACTAAGTTTTTTGCCACATATCGTGCTGCATAATGTGCTGATCGATCAACTTTAGTTGGATCTTTACCTGAAAAAGCACCTCCGCCGTGGCGTGCATGGCCGCCGTAGGTATCCACTAGAATTTTGCGACCAGTTAGGCCTGCATCTCCAACTGGACCGCCAATGACAAATCTGCCGGACGGGTTCACAAGGTATTTAGTTTTTTTATCAATAAAATTATGAGGAATAATATTTAATGCAACTTGATCAATTAAGTCTTTTTCAATTGTTGATTGATCTACATCTGGGCTATGTTGAGTACTGAGTATTACTGTATCAATCCTTTTAGGAACTCCATATTCGTACTCTACAGTTACTTGAGATTTTCCATCTGGCCTCAAGTAAGGTAGTGTTCCGTCATTTCTCAAATCAGACATTCTTTTGCACAGTTTGTGGGCAAGAGAAATTCCTAATGGCATAAGCTCCGAAGTTTCAGTGCAAGCAAACCCTACCATCATTCCTTGATCTCCTGCGCCTAGGCTATCAATGTCTGGCTGTTGATTGTTTTTACCTCGCACTTCGAGTGATTCAGTAACGCCATCAGATATATCTCTTGACTGTTCTTTTAATGAAACACTTATGCCACATGATCGATGGTCAAAACCAAAATCCGGATTGTTGTACCCTGCATCCTTAACCGTTTGCCTAACTATAGTAGGTATATCTACATAATGGCTGGTGGAAATTTCTCCGAAAACAAAAACTAAACCTGTCGTTGTGGCAGTTTCACACGCGACTCTGGCTTCCGGGTCGTGTCTTAATATGTCATCTAAAATGGCATCAGAGATTTGATCGCACAGTTTGTCTGGATGACCTTCTGTTACCGATTCTGAAGTAAAAAGATATTTAGATGAGTTCGTTAGGCTGTAAGCCATGGTTCCTCCATATTTATTTAATTAAAAACCTGTTTTCAAGGTCTATGTTCCAAAATTCCAACTATTTAGATAATTGTCCTGTTCTTTTGTCAAGGTATCTATGTTTATTCCCATTGCTTCTAACTTTAGGCGACCTACCTCAGCATCTATTTCATGAGGAACAGAATACACTTCGTTTTTTAACTCGGTTTTATTTTTGACCAGATACTCTGAAGACAACGCTTGATTAGCAAAACTCATATCCATTACGGCAGAAGGGTGACCTTCAGCGGCGGTTAGATTTATCAATCTACCCTCTCCAAGCAAATATATTTTTTTCCCATCTTTCAACTGATATTCTTCAACATACTGCCTAACTTCTCTTTTCGATTGACTTAACTGCTCCAGGCCGTCAATATCAAGCTCTACGTTGAAGTGCCCACTGTTTGCAACGACAGCTCCATTTTTCATGACTTCAAAATGGCTTTTATCTACAGCTTTGAGCCCACCCGTCACTGTTATTATTACGTCAGCTATCCTCGCTGCATCTTTCATTGGCATTACACGGTGACCGTCCATCGCTGCCTCAAGAGCACGGATAGGATTTATCTCAGTTACGACAACCTGAGACCCCATTCCTGTAGCCCTGCTTGCTACTCCTCTCCCACACCATCCATACCCTGCTACCACGACTGTTTTACCTGCCCAAAGCATATTGGTAGCACGAGTGATACCGTCTAAAGTGCTTTGGCCAGTTCCGTATCTATTGTCGAAAAAATGTTTTGTGTCTGCATCATTAACAGCAATAATTGGATACTTTAGGCGACCTTCTTTTGCAAGGCTTTTCAATCGAATAACACCAGTGGTTGTTTCTTCACATCCTCCAAAAATATTTGATATAGATTGAGAGTTTTCCGACGTTAATACAGCCGTTACAAGGTCTGCACCGTCGTCCATAGTGATGTTCGGTGACCCAGCAAGGACCGCGTTTATATGGTCATAATATTGTTCATTATTTTCGCCCTTAATGGCATATGTAGATATACCATAATTTGCCACCAGTGAGGCAGCCACATCATCTTGTGTGCTTAAAGGGTTACTCGCACAAAGCAAAACGTTAGCCCCTCCATCTCTCAAAGTTATTGCTAGATTAGCGGTTTCAGTGGTTACATGGAGGCAGCCAGCTATGGTGACCCCTTTAAAAGGCTTATCCTTTGCGAATCTTGCTTGTATTTGAGAAAGCACTGGCATTTCTCTGGCCGCCCATTCAATCCTCTTTTTGCCCTCCGATGCCAGATTAATGTCTTTTATGTCTGAAGGAATATTATTTTCCAATTCAATCTCCTAATATTTGTGTCGTTTGGTTTTTGATTAATGCTAATAAATAATTATTTAAGATATTGTGGTTAGGTTTACAAATTCATTGTAACGGTTTTCAATTTGATTATCAGAGACAATCTTCAATTTTTCTATACTGAATCCTTGAACTGTAAATGAACCCATGATCGTTCCATAAACTGCAGCTTTTCTTAAGTCTTGTGAAGATAGTTCGGATATATTCTTCCCGATCGATGCAAGGTGCCCCATAAATCCTCCAGCAAAGCTATCACCGGCGCCGGTCGGATCTATTACAGGATCCACGGGCAGCGCGGGACATGCAAATAACGAAAAAGAATTCTCTACATCGATACTAATCATTAAAAGACCATGCTCGCCTTTTTTAACAATAACAACCCGAGGGCCTAAGTCGATAATTGATTTGGAAGCCTCGATAAGATTCTTCATGCCAGTCAGTTGCCTTAATTCCGTTTCGTCTAAGAACAATATGTCGGTTTTTGGGATCAGTTTTAATAGATCGTCCTTATTGTTTTCGATCCATAGATTCATTGAATCCATAGCTACTATTTTTGGTTTTGATCCTGCTTGTTTTAAAACTTCCATTTGTAGGGCAGGCTGGATATTTGCTAGAAAAAATACGTCAATAGATTTATGTTCTGCCCCCAGTTTTGGTTTAAATTCTGCAAAAACATTTAACTGAGTATCAATAGTTTCTCGGTAATTTAAGTTATTTGGGTCATATTTCCCGACCCACCTGAAAGTAGCACCGCTTTTTATTTGTAGCCCAGACAAGTCAATATTTCTGGACTCGAAGAATTCTATGTGGGTACGATCAAAATCTTCTCCTACCACTGCTACAACTGTTGGGGTAGCGAAATAGCTTGCTGCTATAGCAAAATACGATGCAGAACCACCCAACGCATCTACTCTTTTCCCGGCATGAGTTTCAACTGAGTCGTAGGCTACTGACCCAACGACTAATATCTTGTTGTTTGTGTTTAACATTGAATGATTTAAATTACTTTGCACCCTTTGAACTCGGGTGTCCTGCGTTTATCCATGATCCGGTGCCCGCTTCTATGTTATAAAGGTTATCTGAACTTAACCCCATAGCGGCAGCCATTTCGCATGCAAGTCCACTGCGAACGCCGACCTCGCATATAAATAGAAGTTTTTTTGAATCTGAGAGTTCATCAAACCTGGATAATATATCATCAACAGGAATTGATAATGCGTTTGCAACATGACCTGCAACGTATTCGTCTGGTCTTCTTACATCTATCACGACAGTATCTTCCCGTTGATACATCTCAAGAGCTTCCTCTAAATCTATTCTATAATAGGGTTCGCCTACTTCCATTCTTGACATAAACTTCTCCTGTTAGTTTTGTGTATTGGGTTGCACGTATTTCGATATTATTGATTTCAGCCTGGCATACTCTACCGCACCTACCGAAGCATCTTTAGTAATTATAGTGTTAGCCAATGCATTCTGGCATTCACAAGTTCTTGGTGAAATCAGTTTAGGGATTAAATTTTTTATAATTGATTGACCATTGGTTACATTTGATGCTAGATGTGCTGCAACTTTTTCCTGGCTGACATGGTCGCTTTCTTTCCAAGAATCATTATCGGTTACTAAAGACAAAGAGGCATAACAAATTTCTGCTTCTCTAGCTAACTTTGCTTCTGGAAGTGCAGTCATACCTATAATGTTACCTCCCCACTTTTGGTAAAGACGAGACTCTGCAGAAGTAGAAAATGCTGGGCCTTCTATCACTACCATTGTGCCACCACGATGAACGTTCATGTAATTCTCGCTCGCTTCAATTAGAGACTCAGACAGTTCATTGCAAAAAGGTTTCGCGAAACTTATATGCGCAACCATTGATTTATCAAAAAACGTGTTTACACGCTGATAAGTCCTATCGATTAATTGGTCAGGTATTACGGCATCTTCTGGATTTATTTCTTCAGATAAACTTCCGACAGCGCTTATAGATACTAATCGTTCAATTCCTATTGTTTTGAGTGCGTAAATATTCGCACGAGCGGGTAAATATGAAGGACTTATATTGTGATCCAATCCATGTCTTGGTAGGAAAGCAACAGTTTGGTTAGCTAGCTCTACTAAAGATATCAAGCCGCTTGGAGGCCCAAATGGAGTCTCTATAGATATTTGATCTACTATTTTTGTGTTTCGAATATCGTAGAATCCAGTACCACCAATGAAAGCAAACTTTATAGTTTTCATTTCAATTTATACAATGTTCTCGGTTTGTATTTTGCTAGCTTCAATCGCCATTCTTTTTACAACTGTGTCTGGTCCATCTGCATCATCTCCAGCGAAGAGCATACGTTTTATAATTTTTGACAAATGATTCCCATTAATTAATTTAATATTAAGACATATTTTCAATAATTTTGAATAATACATATGATCAGAGGGACTCAATGATTTTGCAGCTAATACCATCGCAAAAGCCCAAGCATTTTGAGTGTTTTCTGTCCCGGAAATAAGGCCAGTATTGATTGATTGAATCAGATCTGAATACCTATTTACTCTCATAGTTTTTTTAGAACCATTATCATCAAGATAAGCCATAATTAGCTCATTACTTGTCCATATGAATTTGGCTGTAGATACTTTTAGAGACGTCACTAAGTTTCCCCATTGTTAGTACTAAACTTTCGATAAAAAAAACTTCCCTCATAATCAATTTAGTAAGAGAAGTTTGTAACGCCTTAGACGAAACTCTCATCTCTCGAACAAATATTTAACAATAAGTTTAGTTCGTCGGATTTGGCACCGTTCCGAAATTATAAGTTTCGAATGGTTGCCGGGCATCGAAGGGCCGTTCCCTCCGCCACTCTGGATAAGAGCAATGCTATTTAATTTTTACGGTTACTAATGCTATAAAAGCTAAAGTTTGTTGTCAAACTAAGGATCAATTTAAATTTGGAGTGTTAGGTATTACAGAACTGTATGACTCTTATTTCAGGATAATGTATTATTTCGTAAACAATCAGAAGTTTGGAGAAATTCATGAAGGCAGTTCAAGTTAAAGGATTTGGTACGAGTGATGTGTTGGAATATGTAGATGTGGCTGTTCCTTCTGTTTCTTGTAGCGAAGTCTTGATTAAACAGGAAGCGATAGGTGTTAATTTTATAGACATCTACCAGAGATCAGGGGCGTACGAAGTTAAATTGCCCTTTATTCCGGGATCAGAAGGTGCTGGAGTAGTATCAGGGATAGGTAAAGATGTCACTCAGTTTAAAACTGGAGATAGAGTCGCATATTCTATGTCTCCTGGAGGATACGCTGAATATGTTGCGGTTTCTGAGAGCAATGTTGTTTCTGTTCCAGATGGCATAGATCTTTCTACTGCTGCTGCTTGTCTATTGCAGGGAATGACTGCTCACTATTTAGTGTATTCGACATTTAAATTACAACCACAGCAAACATGTTTAATTCACGCTGGGGCGGGAGGAGTAGGTCTTGTCTTAATCCAAATGGCTAAAAATATTGGAGCAAAAGTCATCACTACAGTATCTACGGAAGAAAAAAAACGGCTAGCCCTAGAAGCAGGAGCAGATGAAGTAGTTCTATACACGCAAGACAATTTTGTGGAAGAAGTGAATAGGATTACCAAGGGACAAGGCCTGGAAGTTGTATATGATTCTGTGGGGCAAACGACTTTTGAAGGTGGGCTTGATTGTTTAAAACCAAGAGGATATTTCGTTTTGTATGGACAATCGAGCGGAGCGGTTCCACCGATTGATCCACAACTCTTAAATAGAAAAGGATCGATTTTTTTGACTAGGCCAACTTTGGCAAGCTATATGTTGAACCGGGAAGAGTTGAATTGGAGATCTGGAGACATTTTTAGATGGATAGAACAAGGTATGCTTCAAATCAGAATAGGGTTATCTTTACCGTTAAAAAATGCACCTCGGGCGCACGATGATTTAGCCACGCGTAAAACAACGGGGAAAGTCATATTAACCCCATAGTTGTTTTAATGGGTAATATTGTATTTTTATGCTTTTAACAATACTTGAACAAAAACCAATTGACTCTATCGCAGTAAAACTTAGTGATGGAGAGGCATATAGTTACCAGGATTTAATTAACTTGGTTGACGACATGGCATCAAAACTTTCAGGTCATGGGGTTAAGCCTGGAATGGTGATAAATATTGTTATCGAGAATAGTATTGAATTTTTGATTTCATTTTTATCAGTGACTAGATGTGGTGCTATAGCTGCGCCTTTAAACCCAACTTATACGGTTAGCGAATTTAATTTTTATATTGAAGATGCTAATAGCGCTTATTTGATTGTCAAAGATTTGGATAATCCTAGTGTAGCAGCTGTGCAAAATACTGATGTAAGCGTAATGCAAGTAGGAGTTTCGAAAACTGGAGTATTCTTAAGTGATTTAAAAGGCGAATTGACGCATAGTCGCGAACCAGAGAATGTTGAAGATGAAGCTGTTGCTTTGTTTTTACATACTTCTGGAACTACCAGCAAACCCAAAGGAGTGCCTTTAACCCATCGCAATTTGTTAGCTTCATTAGACAATATCGTTAATACTTATAATTTAAGTGAGTCAGACACATCAATATTAGTGATGCCACTTTTTCATGTGCATGGTTTAATTGGAGCGGCCTTATCTACGTTTGTTTCTGGGGGCTGTTTAGTTGTTCCCGCTAGGTTTTCTGCTCGTAGTTTTTGGAAAATACAAGCAGAAACAAATGCAACTTGGTATTCAGCTGTACCAACGATACATAAAATATTGCTTGATAGAGCTGATTCTGACCAAGCTCCTTATGAAAGTTTTCGATTCATTAGGTCATGTTCATCCCCCCTTCCTAAAGAAGTTTTACTAGGTGTGGAAAATCGTTTTGGAAGCCCTGTATTGGAAGCGTATGGAATGACTGAAGCTGCGCATCAAATGTCTTCCAATAGATTGCCTCCTTATAAAAGATATCCTGGATCAGTTGGAAGCCAAACAGGGGTTGGGATTACTGTGCGAGATGAAAAAGGAATAGAGTTGGACTATTCCGAGCTGGGTGAGATATGCGTTAGAGGACCTAATGTTATGAGTGCCTATGTTAATAATTTGTCCGCAAACAAATCAGCGTTCTGGGGCGATTGGTTTAGAACTGGAGATCAAGGGTTTATGTCTGAAGATAAAAATTTGACTTTAACTGGAAGACTTAAGGAGTTAATTAATAGGGGAGGAGAAAAAATTTCACCTGTTGAAGTGGACCAAGTTATCTTAAGTCACTTTGCTGTTTCTGAAGCAATTAGTTTTTCCTTGCCGGATGCAAAGTACGGTGAAAGCGTTAATACAGCAGTCGTATTGTCAGAACCGGTTTCTGAGTCCTCTATCATAAATTTTTGCACGGATAAATTAGCGTCATTTAAAATTCCTGGTCGAATATTCTTTTTAGATGAATTGCCAAAATCTGCTACTGGTAAAATCCAGCGACGTAGCATTGCTGACATGTTTAAAGGTTAATTATAAATTAGTGATTTAATTCATATCGGGTACGTATCTGAATGCAGTTTTGGTTTTCGAAGTCATTTTAATGTGCTTGACTAGAAGAGGTACTTGATTAGTGTTAGTATTCGTAAAATATTAATAATTGGCATAAGAAAAATGAGAAGTTCATTTTTATTTTATGAAAATTACCAAGGTCTACAATATTATTTTAGGAGTTAGTTATGGCAACAAAACCTTTAACCGGAGAACAGATCGAAGAATTGAAAGGCTTGGGTGAAACGCATTTCTGGCCTCATTCTAGGCCTACAGGTGATATGTCAGATGATACCGGCATCAAATTGGTTACTCATTCAGAAGGTATTTGGGTAGAAGGCCCGACAGGTGAACGGCATGTTGACTTAATTTCTGGCATGTGGCTTAAGAATATTGGTCATGGAAGAAAAGAAATTGCTGATGCTGTGTATGAACAGATGTTAGACATTAGCTATTCCCCAGGTGGTACTGTTGCTCCAGCAACTATCAAGCTTGCTTCCAAAGTGGCAAGTTTAACTCCTGACCCTGAAAGCAGGGTGTATTTTGTATCTGGGGGCTCAGAGGCAGTTGAAACCGCTATTAAAATGGCGAAAAAATATCAATATAATCTAGGTGAAAGAGGGCGATGGAAAGTTATATCTCGCCAAAATTCATATCATGGAGCGACACATTTATGTATGTCATTAGGCTTTAATTCGGTTAACAGGCCAAATGATTATGGTCCTCTCGTACCTGGTAATATCCGCATATCGAATCCTGGGGTTACTTATCGCACCATGCCTGGTGATTGGGATATGCAGTACGCGTATGATTTAGAAAAAACAATTATAAATGAAGGCCCTGATAGTGTTGCTGCGTTCATTGGGGAACCTATATCAGCCGCTTCTGGCATTCATGTACCACATCCAGAATATTGGCCTACTATAAGAGAGATTTGCAATAAGTATGGCGTGATAATGATTTGTGATGAAGTAATTAACGGTTTTGGCCGAACAGGCAAGATGTTTGCAGTTGAGAATTGGGGTGTCAAGCCAGACATAATGACCGTTGCCAAAGCTTTAACTAGTGGGTACTTACCTATAGGCGCTGCAATTGCCTCTAGTAAAGTAGGAAAGGCAATGGAAGGAGAAGGCTCTCAGACATTTAAACATCTAATCACTTTCGGAGGTAGCCCTCCATCTTGCGCTGCAGGATTAAAGAACCTTGAAATTATGGAACGAGAAAATCTAGTTCAGAATTCGGCTGACAATGGCAAGTATTTATATGAAAGCCTTCAAGAACTCAAAGCTGAATTTCGAACAGTAATTGATGTTAGAGGTGGTATGGGTTTACTTGCAGCAGTTGAATTTGGTAAAGATGAGAAAACTTTTGAGAAATTCGAAGGTAATTTTGATTCTAGATTGGGTCAACTTATGGAGCAGCATTCATTACTAGGTCGAGGAATGGATCAAACTATGCCGTTTTCGCCTCCTCTAACTATTACGAAAGAGGAAATAGACTTTGTTGTAGACCAGACCAAGAAAGTTATAACGGAAATAGAAAAAGATTTCTAAGCCGCTCTAATATTATTAAAAATTAAAAACCAGCTGAATCATCGGCTGGTTTTTGATTTTTAAGTGTGTCATCATTAACTTAATGGAGGCCAAGACCCTAGTATAATCTTGATCTCAATCAACTTTGAGTCACGAATTATTGTTAAAGTAATTAAATCTCCTGGTTTTAAAGAATTCAAGTAATCTACCATTTCGGACACTGATTTAACTTTCACAGTATCTACCTTAATAATGATATCTCCATTCATAGAGCCGTTTTTTGCATCAGGGATAAGAGAATTTAAGCTAGCAGGACTTTTAGGATATATATCCCAAATATAAACACCGGATTTAATGTTTAAATCCATCTGTTTAATAGCTTCTTGAGTTAATGTAACGCCAGATATTCCAAGCCAAGGTCGAGAAATCACATTTGGCAATTTAAGATTTGGAAGTAGCTCGATTAGTATGTTACTGGGTATTGCAAATCCAATGCCAAGATCGCCTTGGTAAGTTATGTGAACTGCAGAATTGATACCTATAACTTCTCCTGATGAATTGAGGAGCGGCCCTCCTGAGTTCCCCGGTAATAAAGTGGCATCTGTCCATATCATATTTGGGATTGGTCTTTGTAGCGCAGGAGAGATTCTAGAATCTCTTAAAATTGGTGGACTATCACCTATACCTGCTACGACTCCTACCGACAAAAAATTCCTCATTCCCAATGGATTACCAATTGCAAGTGCTAATTGGCCAGTTTTAACTAAGTCAGAATTTGCTAATTTGAGAGGTTCAATATGTGCAACTTTTAGCGGATTAACAGCTAAAAGTGCAAGATCATCTGACTGACTAACCCCAAGTTGTTTCGCAAGTAATATCGTCCCGTCTTTTAGAGATACTTGTATGTTAGTGGCGCCATGAATCACATGCTCATTAGTAGCTATATGTCCATCTTTATCCAATATAAAACCTGTACCGCTATCAGTAGAAGTATTGGGCCTTTTTACGATTATTTCTACTACAGCATTAGAAGATTGACTTACTACTCTGTCAATTAACCCTTCATCATAAAGTGTGGTTTCTTTGTTATTAAAACGCGACGAAGTTATTATCCCAGTTGATGCTATAGATCCTATTAAAATACCAGATAACAGTAATAAGCCTATAACCCACATAACAGGGAAAGTGATTCTCACTCTGTAGTTATTGAGGAAATATCTTTCTATGCGATGTCTGGCAATCCTGGTTTTAAATTGTCTCTTTATCATAAAGTTTAATTTTATAACGTCAAAATAAGAAGTTAAATTTTACAGTTACAACATTAGTTCAATTGTGCAAATATATTCTGTCAATTTAAGCTTATAGATGTATTAGATATTCACTTTTATTATTATAAACTTGCCTGCACCCAGAATGGGTATCATTTTATGGGAGAACATAATGGATCAATTTACAATTTTACTTTTCATAGCAATTTTGATTTTAGGAATGTTGTTTTTAATATCATTACGTCATGTTTTTAGTTTGAAGAGGTATATATCATCTTTAAAATCTCAAAAACAAAGTCAAAGTACAAAATATGGGCAAATTGCCGAGCAATTCATGCCTTGGGCATCAAACTACCCCTATGACCCTGCAAAGTTTAGATTTATTGGATCACCTATAGATGGCATACAGTTTGAAGAAAACAAAGTGATTTTAATGGAATTTAAAACTTCATCCAGCCAGATGACTTCATTACAACGTAAAATTAAACGACTTGTTGAAGAAAATAAGGTGACTTTTGAAGAAATACGCATATCTTAACTAAGTTGGTTTAAGTTGAGGTTTTCAATATCCATTTCATCCAATGAGTGGTCTCGCTTTTAAATCCTTTTACATTTTGTAGGGCCCACTCATAATCTGAATCGCTGTCTAGATCAAATTGAAGTCCAGGAGTGTCAACAACTGAGAAGGGAATAGATTTGTCTAATACCCACTTCCTGTGTTTAGAAAAACTTAGACATCCTAACATAGGCTTAAAAGCGTGTTCTGCGGGCTGAAGCAATGCGTTTGTGCCTCCATCTTTTGTTGCTTTAGCTAATACGGTATTTTTTAGAGATTCACTAGCTAAAAATATTTCATGAATATCAGATGTATTTATTAAAGGGAGGTCACCTGGCAAGAATAATGTTGCCTCCGCACCCAAGGTATATGCGCTTATCATAGCTTCCCATAAGCTGTCGTTTAAACTATTGGTTGAAGGTTTTTCGGGAACCCATTGGACATTATGAGACTTTGCTAGTTTATGGATCAAAGTGTCACCACCTAATATGACACAATTGGTTTCAGCATTCTGGTTTACGGCTTTAATGACTCTATTCAACATCATTAGAATTGCTGCTCTTCTAGATAGAGAATCAACATTACCTTTTAAACGACTCTTTGCTTTAAAAAGAGGCTTCATCGGTATAATTGTTTGTATTTTATTAGTAACAGAGTAGGGCATTTGGATTCATTGGGTTTTAAGAGTCAATCAAGTTAATTACTTCGCGAGCCAAGTTAATTTTCTCCTGGCTTGAGTTCATGATTATAGATGTAATATGTACTTCCATACCAAGTTTTTCAATTGCTTCTGCTTCTGAAGAATCAGCTGTGTCTATAATAAATAAATCGCAAAGTCCTTTGTAATGTTTCGCAACTCCTGTTGCGCTAGCATCCTCTTTTAGTTCCCTCATCATTTTTGCAGCAGGGCCCTTTATTGCCTGCCTGCCAACTATTGGGCTAACAGCGATTCTTTTACCTTTGAAATTACTAATTAATTTTTTGATGCCTGGCAATTCTAAAATAGGAGGAATACTTACGATTGGGTTAGAAGGACATATTATTATTGCTTCTGATTCAGATATATTTTTAATGAATTGTTTTGTGGGTTTAGCCTTTCTAATTCCATCGAATCTAATTTTTTTTATTATTGGGTTACATTTTTGTCGAACGAAATAATCTTGAAACTCAAGCTCTTTAGTTTCAGTTATTGCAATTGTTCTAACGGGGTCATCGCTCATTGGAATTAAATCATGCAATATACCTAAGCTTTTTACGAGTTCGTTAGTGGCATGGCTTAAAGATTTCCCACTGTTTAATATTGAAGTTCTTTTTATATGTGTCGCAAAATCTAAATCACCTAGCTTAAACCAAGTTTCTTCGCCGAGACGTTCTAGGGCTGATAAAGTTTTAAAAGTATCTCCTTCGATGCCCCAGCCTGTAGTTTTATTAGTTAGCCCTGAAAGAGCATACATGACGGTATCTAAATCTGGAGATACATATAGACCATGAAACACAGTGTCGTCTGCTGTGTTTACTACTACTGAAAGTTTTGGTGGTTCAAGGATTTTTGATAAACCAAAAACTAATTTTGCTCCACCAACTCCCCCTGCTAATGCTAAAACCTTATGCATATTGATTCATTTACTTTCACAAACTATGTTTTTACTCTGGTAAAATATGTGTTTACAGATCTTTTGTATATTTACTCTCGTGTGACCCGCCCCGGACTCGAACCGGGAACCTACTGATTAAGAGTCAGTTGCTCTGCCATTGAGCTAGCGGGCCATTATTTGGAGGTATGCTAGAACTTGCCTTCTATATCAACTGTACAATGTACTGTAAGCCATATAAATTTTTATTTCTTGGAGCGCGTAAGTTAAATTGGAAAAACCTATATCGCAAATAAAGCCACCATCCGATAAAGGCGAATTAAATTTTCGTATCTTAACTATTTTAGGTTTAATAGCCGCTTTTATCCAGGTGTCTTTGGGAGGTTTCGTTAGAGTAACTGATTCAGGGATGGCTTGCGGAGACGATTGGCCGTTGTGTGATGGGCAATTAGTTCCTTCATTTAATATTGAAGTTGCCCTCGAATATGCCCATAGGGTTTCAGGAGCAGTACTTATAGTATTAATACTGATAATTTTTATTTATGCATGGCGGCTACACAGGAATGATTCTTGGATATTCAGGTCATCGATTGCCGCGTTAATATTTGTTATAGCAGGAGCTGCTTTCGGGGCAGCCACAGTCTTTAGTGAATTAGGCTGGGGGTTTCGTTTGATTCACCTTGCGGTTGCTGAAGGAGTTATATGTAGCCTTGCTTTTGCGTTCATATCCTCATTGGACTTTAAGCGATACGGTATGAATAGTCCTACAGAAGGATCTATGGCAAGCGGAGCTGTTTACATGTTTGGAATGCTATTGTCTATATTTCTCTTAATTTTGTCTGGATCAATTATGGTCGGTTTGGACGCGGGGACCGCTTGTGGGACATGGCCGCTTTGTAATGGAAGCATTTTCCCTCAAGGAAATAGTCGTTATTCAATTCATATGGGACATAGATTGATTGGCATTGTGTCTGGAGTATTGATGTCGTTAGCGTTTTTATGGATTTGGCGAATGCGAGAATGGATTCACGGAGCTGGGAAAGTGGGGATAGCCTTGTTTGTTTTTATGATCATCCAGGTATTATTTGGGGCTGCCTTAGTCTGGACAGGGTTTGCTCCAGGATGGCGAGCTATACATCTTATTGGAGGCACATTAGTTTGGCTTACAGCGTGTATTTTATTTGCTATAGTGTTTGTCTCAAGAGACCCTGTAAATGAGAAAAAAATAGAAGCGAAAGAAATTAGCAATATATATGGTGAGTTTTCCTCCTGAATTAACATACTATGCAAAACATTTTTATTAAAAATATAATTAAAGACTACGTAGCTTTGACCAAACCTAAAATCATTAGTTTGCTATTGATAACAGCTTTAGGTGGATTATTCTTGGCATCCAAGGGGTTGCCTCAATGGCAGCTTGTATGGGTAGTTTTATTTGCTGGCTCATTGGCTGCTGGTGGGGCTAATGCTATTAATCACTTTCTTGACCGTGATATTGATAATATCATGAAGAGAACTAAATCCAGGCCTGTTGCGGGCAAACGGATACTACCCAGAAATGCACTAATATTTGGAATATTGTTAAATGTGGTTGCATTCGTCCTATTGGTTTCACTTGCCACTTGGCTTAGCGCAATTCTCACTTTAGCAGCTACCCTTGTGTATGTGTTTGTTTATACGATAGGCCTAAAGAGAAACACACCGCAGAATATTGTCATTGGAGGCGCTGCTGGTGCATTCCCTCCTTTAATTGCTTGGGCTGCAGTTACCGGGGATATTGGATTAGGTGGAGTATATTTGTTTGCGATTGTGTTTTTTTGGACTCCTCCACATTTTTGGGCTTTGGCACTTATGATTAAAGATGATTATGCTGAAGCCGGCATACCGATGCTGCCAGTAGTGAGAGGAGATGCTGAAACTAAGAAGGCAATAGTTTTGTACGTAGTACTACTACTAGCTTTAACTCTGATGATGGTCGTGACTAGGTCGGTCGGTTGGATTTATGGAGTTGCAGCTGCATGTTTGGGTCTAGGGTATTTGTATTACGCGATACAGTTATATAGGTCAGAAGGGATACTAAAAGCTAAACCAGCTTATTTATACTCACTAGCATACCTTGCCCTTTTATTCATCTTTGTAATGATAGATGCCTCAGTAACAATATAGGTTACTAAATGGTGAGGTAACGGGGACAGGATATTGTAATAAATGATCTTAGTCATTAAGACGCTGCTTAGATAAGTTTAAATAGATTGTGAAATACTTGACAATCTATATGCCGTCAGCTAGATTTTGTATGTAGCCGTAGCAACGCTCGGCATCCTTTACTAAGATATTTTCTGGAGTCTTTTTTTTCGCATAATGCCGACAATTAATCGACAATTTGCCAAGTATAGTTTTGTATTATTGGCTGGAATTATTCTGGCTCTTATTTTTGGATGTACCAATGACCATCCTCAATCGCCTTTCGATGCCGTAGGGCCTGTGTCAGAGTCTCAGGCATTAATTTTCTATATCATAAGCTACGCTGGCATAGTTGTTTTTGTGATTGTCATGGCATTGTTAGCATACTTTACTTTTAAATATCGAAAAAGAAGTGAAAACGAAGGCGACCCAGAGCAAATTCATGGAAATAGTACGTTTGAAATTGCTTGGACTGTTATTCCAGCTCTACTATTGATAGCTGTAGCCGTTCCAACTATTAATTCTTTATGGGACACAACAGTGTCTCCTGAACCTGACGCTTTGGTAGTTAGGGTTACAGGCAATCAATGGTGGTTTCGATTTGATATTCCCGAATTAGGGGTTGTTACTGCTAATGAGCTGCATATTCCAGTTGGAGAGGTGATTAATATTGAATTGGACTCGAAGGATGTAATTCATAGTTTTTGGGTTCCAAAACTGGCTGGAAAAGTCGATATGATACCGAATAATGAGAACACTATGTGGTTTCAATCTAACGAAGAAGGCATCTTTTATGGCCAGTGCGCCGAGTTTTGTGGAGAGTCACACGCATTGATGCGCTTTAAGGTTGTTGTTGAATCTAGGAAGGAATTCGATGCTTGGGTAGCAAGTCAGTTGCTTGATGCCATTAAACCATCTGACCCGTTATCTCAGCAAGGACACGATCTGTTTATGTCATCCGAAGCTGGGTGTTACGCGTGTCACACTATTAGAGGAAGTCAAAAAGCATATGGTGAAGTGGGGCCTGAACTAACTCATTTTGCGAGTCGTCTGCATATGCTATCAGGCATAATGGACAACACGCACGAAAACTTAATCTCATGGTTAACTGATCCTGATGAAGTAAAGCCGGGTAATATTATGTCGAAAAACGCATCGGTTTATAATGACCCAGATAAAGTGCTTAGTGATCCTGAAATTACCGCTTTGGCGGCATATCTGAGGAGTTTAAAATGACTACTCTACTCATCCCTATGATCAAACGCCCGTTGCATCCGACTGGCATATGGAATTGGATAACCACGATAGACCATAAAAAAATTGGTCTACTTTATGGTGCGACAGCATTTATTAATTTTCTTATTGGCGGGATCGAGGCCATTTTGATTAGAGCCCAGTTATCAGGGTCGAATGCAGACATAATAACTCCGGAAGTGTATAACCAGCTGTTTACTATGCATGGAACTACGATGATATTCCTTGCGATAATGCCTCTTAGCGCGGCGTTCTTTAATTACTTAATTCCTTTACAAATTGGGGCTAGGGATGTTGCGTTCCCAAGGTTGAACGCGTTTAGTTATTGGGTATTTCTAGCGGGAACAATAATTTTGCATAGTAGTTGGTTGTTTGGTTCTGCGCCCAATTCCGGCTGGTTTTCTTATGCTCCATTAACCTCAGTTGCATATAACCCCGGTCATGGAATGGATTTCTGGATTGTTGGGTTACAGGTGTTGGGTATAGCTTCTCTCGCGGCCTCATTTAATTTTATAGTGACAATAATTAATATGAGAGCACCTGGAATGACGTTAATGAGAATGCCATTGTTTACTTGGATGACTTTCATAACTGCGATATTGCTTGTTCTAGCATTTCCAGTGATAACAGTTGCACTTATTGAATTGATGTTTGACCGTAGCTTTGGCACCAATTTCTTTTTTGCGCCTGCTGGAGCAGACCCAGTATTGTGGCAACATCTATTTTGGGTCTTCGGGCATCCAGAGGTGTATATTTTAATCTTGCCCGCAATGGGCATTGTGTCGGAAATCCTACCGACATTTTCAAAAAAACCTCTTTTCGGCTACTCTACAGTTATTCTTGCCGGAGCGATTATAGCTTTTATGGGATGGCTGGTATGGAGCCATCATATGTTTACTGTTGGCTTAGGCCCAATACCTAATTCAGTCTTTACTATTACCACTATGGCAATAGCAATACCAACTGGTATAAAGATATTTAACTGGATTTTTACCATGTGGAAAGGTTCGATTACGTTTTCTACGCCGATGCTTTATGCCATCGGATTCATAGTAACTTTTACTATTGGAGGCATTAGCGGAGTAATGCATGCTATGTCTTCATCTGATGCACAACAGCAGGATACATACTTTGTTGTAGCTCACTTCCATTATGTTTTATTTGGGGGAGCGATGATGGGCATTTTTGGAGGATTGTATTATTGGTTCCCGAAATTTTCTGGCAGAATGTTTAGCGAGAAACTCGGAAAGGTTCAGTTCTTTTTGCTATTCATTGGCCAGAATATAACATTCTTCCCAATGCATTTTGTTGGCATGGATGGAATGCCTAGGCGAATATATACATATAGTGGTGAAATGGGCTGGACGGCCTTGAATGCTTTGGAGACGTCAGGCTCAATATTAGTTGTAATTTCTGTATTACTGTTTTTGCATAATATAGTAAAGAGCTGGCGCTCAGGCGAGGAAGCTCCAGGTGACCCTTGGGACGCCAGGACATTGGAGTGGTCTATATCATCTCCACCGCCTGAATATAACTTCGAGGTAATACCAGAAGTTCACACCGTAGACGAATGGTGGGCACGTAAAAGAGGCCTTTTAGGAGAACAATCTCCATCTGTAGGGTCAAACGAAAAAGGTGAAATACATTTGCCACAACCATCATTTTGGCCGTTAGTATCAGCAATCGGTATATTCATTGGTGGGTATGGATTGATCTATAGTTATCCGGTAGCCATTGTAGGTTTAGTAATTATGATGGTAGGCGTATATTCTTGGTCATTCGAACCAGTGAATGACCCTGACTGAAAATAGAAAACATAAACTGTAAAATATAAATAAAGTCAAACAAAAGATACGGAGAAAATTTTGGCAGAAGCCACAGCTTCAAATCATGAAAGTGAGCATCAAACTACAACGGGTTTGAATCACAGAAAAATACTAATGTGGGTTTTTCTTGGTTCAGACTGTATGTTTTTTGCTACATTGATAGCCACATACCTTGTGTACAAGGGTAAGAGTTTGAGCGGCCCAATGCCGTTAGATGTATTTAGTATTCCTGTCACAACTGTCAGTACTTTTGTGCTTTTAATGTCCAGTATGAGTATGGTGTTAGCTTATGCTGCATTGAGAAAAGGATCCCTGAAAGGCTATAGGACATGGATACTTTCGACTGTCATTTTAGGGAGCACTTTTTTGGGTTTTCAGACTTTTGAGTTTTATGAATTTGCAAATCACCATGTGCATATTGATTGTATTAACCCTGTAGATTTAACTGATTATGAACAGGGATTGTTTGATAAAAACTGTAAAGATGGCGTTGATCATTACGATGCTCAACATGGCTTAACTCCCAAAACCAACCTGTTTGGTACAACATTCTTTGTACTTACCGGGTTACATGGAACCCACGTGACAATAGGCGTCATATGGCTTATGTCTTTATTTTTGTATTCATTCAAAAAGGGAGGAGTGACACCAGAGAGGCATCTAGACACGGATTTGGCAGCTTTATATTGGCATTTTGTTGATGTTGTCTGGATTGTTATTTTTGCGGTTGTTTACCTATTTGGAGTATTTGAAGGGTTTCCGTCATAACAATGGCTATGCAGAATATAAACAAAGCATCTGACTCCACTAAGGTTGATACTTCTCATTCCGAGCACCCCTCAGCCGTAACATATTTCAAAGTGGCTGTGGCACTATGCTTACTTACAGGGCTTGAAGTAGTAGTATTTTTCTTTGAATGGTTGAGTTACGGAATCATTCCAGTATTGGCTGTTTTGTCGGTTGTAAAGTTTGCTCTTGTAATTATGTTTTATATGCATCTTAAGTATGATCACAGACTTTTTAGCACATTATTCTTAACAGGTTTATTTTTAGCAATCGGTGTTATTTTCGCTTTAATGGCTCTTTTCGGATGGTTTAACGCAGGATAGATCAATTCACTCAATGGTGATAGATGGGGTTTCATAGACATGGCCTATTTTGATTTTACTGGATTCTGGTCTTCAATTTGGACAAAATGGCATTTTCATCCCGATGTTCTAATTGGGCTTACTATTCTATTGGGCTTATATTTGTTCATAATAGGTCCTGGAAGAATAAAATATCGACTATCAGATACCCCGGTGACATCAAAACAAATTTTGATGTTTGTTTCATCAATACTGATAATTTTATTCTCTTTAATATCTCCATTACACGAATTAAGCGATAAATACCTTTTCTCAGCACATATGATTCAACACGTTCTGCTTACCTTAATAGTTCCTCCTTTGATGATTGCTGGGATTCCTGGTTGGGTATTCAAGCCAATCATGAAAATAAAAAGTTTCGCATGGATTTTAAGATTGTTAACAAACCCGATTGTAACTTTTAGTGCATTTAACTTAACATTTTCGTTTTGGCATTTCCCTGCCTTATATGCAACTTCAGTAGATTTTCATTCTATTCATGTATTAGAGCATCTAATGTTTATTTCCACAGCTATGATGATGTGGTGGCCATTGATGAGCTCTTCTGAAGAGCTACCTCCTTTGCCTGAGCCCGCCAAGATGTTGTATTTGCTTGGACTTGCTATAGCACAAATTCTTGTATTTGCTCCTATTACATTTTCAGATGCACCATTATATGAATTTTACGTAGAGGCGCCAGCAGTGTGGAGTTTAAGTAATCTTCAGGATCAACAGATTGGAGGGTTAGTAATGAAGGTTGGTGGAGGGATGTTGTTTATGTTTCTTTTCATTCGTATCTTTTTGAGATGGGCTCATAATGAACTTGATAATACAAAAAATTTCAAAAAAAAACAGATTGAAATTAATTCTATTAAAAATAAGACATCATCGAACTTTATAAGTAGTGTAAACTCTTAATAGTAAAAAATAAATTCTTGTTAGGGAGTGGAAATGGTTTTTGATCAGATTAAGATGGCAATACTTATACCATTAATTTCAGTAATTTGTGTTGCTATCATTGGTGGACTCATAGGATTTATTTTCATATTGCTTTATAAAACCACGGGTCTTCATGAATGGGGAGCTGTAATTTTAGGGATGGCGCTAGTAGTTTTGGTTCCTGCAGCTGCATTTTTATTGCAAAATTACTTTGAAAAACAAACAGCTACTTAAATAGATAGTTAATCTTGGCTGTAAAAATATTTAGATTAAATCTTCAACTTAGATTTATTTACCTGATTGTAGTTTTATTGATCATGCCTGGGTGCAACTCAGTAAGGGATAATACTTTTTTGGGAACAGTCCTTTCAAAATCACCTAAAGCAATGGATTTTAGTCTTGTGGATCAATTTGGACAAAGTGTCAGACTGTCAGAGTTTCAAAACAAAGTGGTTGTTCTTACATTTGTTTACACATCATGTAATGAGATATGTCCATCAATAGCACTTAAGTTAAAAGATTCAGAAAGATATTTAGTTGATCAGACTGATGAAATTTCGACATTACTTATATCTGTAGATCCTAGAGGAGATACCCTAAATAATACTCAGAAATTCTTGCAAGATTATGGCATGGTGAACAAATGGAAATATCTCGTAGGAACAGAAGCCGAGTTGAAACCTGTGTGGGATGCATATTATGTCTCAACAGCGGTTAAAGAAGTAGATACAAGTTTAAGTGAATCGGCATCTAAAGATGAGTTTCAAATAGAGCTATTACAAAACTATTCCGTAACCCATCAAGGCCCGGTTTATATAATTGATCGGACAGGGCATGCCAGATCTGTGTTTACTCTTCCTTTTGATCCTGAAGACTTAGCAAATGACATAAAACTATTGCTAGATGAAAATTAGCTAGCTACAGGTAGTTGTTCTTTTGCTTTAATAACGAGTTGACTGAAAACTTTGGAGTCCAGTATCGCTAATTCCGACAGCATTTTCCTATCAATATCTATACTTGATAGCTTTAATCCATGAATAAATTGACTATAAGAGATCCCGTTTTCACGGGCTGCAGCCCCTATACGAATATTCCACAGCCTTCGCATATCACTTTTCTTTGCTTTGCGATGCGCATATGCGTACGATAGAGCGTGGATCATGGACTCATGAGCTCTCCTATAGAGAGAGTGCCTCACACTTCTATGTCCTTTAGTTGCCTTAAGTATTTTTCTATGTCTATTGCGTTTGGTAACGCCACGTTTTATTCTAGTCATAATTAATTTCTGTTATATTTAATAGATTGCTTTAAGGTAGCCCATACGGTAGCAACCTTCTTAATCTGGGTTGATCTGCTGCGGATACAGGAAGTTTTCCTGAATACAAACGCCTTACCTTAGCAGCCTTCTTTCTACGAAGGTGACTTCGATGGCCTTTCATTCTAACAAGCTTACCTGTCCCCGTTATTCTGAAACGAGCGGCTGCACCTTTATGTGTTTTCATCTTAGGCAATTTTTTATTCGCTTTCTAACTTGTTACAAGTGAGGCAGTAGATTGGCCAGTCGTGTTAGGTTTTTGTCGATTTGGGATAAGAACCATTGTTAAAAATCTTCCTTCAAAAGAAGGAGCTTTTTCTACCAAAGCTTCTTCCCCTAAGTCTTTTGCAACTGCTTTGAGAACTTCCATTCCCACTTCTGGGTGGGTGATTTCTCGTCCTCTAAACATAACGCTTACTTTAACTTTTGCTCCTTCAGTCAATAATCTTTTCACTTGATTAGATTTTGAAGTACGGTCATGTACACTTATTCTTGTTTTTAACCTAACTTCTCTAATTTCAGTATTGGACTTAGCTTTCTGTACCTTTCTAGCGTTCCGCTCTTTTCGATCGATTTCATATCGAAATCTACCATAGTCCATAATTCTGCATACGGGAGGTGACGCCGACGGTGCAACCTCAACCAGATCAAGTCCTCGCCCTTCTGCTAGTGTAATTGCATCTCTTACGGATTTTACACCTAGTTGATTTCCCTTCTCGTCTACTAGTCTAACCTCCGGGACTTTCACACGCTGGTTTACTCGATAGTCTTTAGCTATATTGATGCTCCTTGATACTGAGAAAATTTTAGTACAAATCAATCGCCAATTTATGTTTGGGATTGGTTAACATATAGCATATCATTTTGCTTAAAGTATATCTATAAAATAAATCTAGCTTTTTAGTTTAGCTTCATCAGCTATCGTATTGATTATGGTGTTTATTGGCATAGTCCCAAGGTCTTTACCAGATCGATGTCTTACAGAAACACTTTCTGCGTCTGCTTCACGATCTCCGATCACGAGCATGTAGGGAATTTTTTCAACTTGGGCATCGCGGATCTTTGACCCCATCCTATCGTTCCGGTCGTCTAAGTGACACCTTATTCCCGCATTTGCCATTTGATTCTTAACTTTAATCCCATAGTCCTCATGGCGACTTGCAATTGGTATTATTATTGCCTGTACTGGAGCAAGCCATGTCGGGAATGCTCCTCCATAATGCTCAATTAGAATACCCATGAACCTTTCCATAGAGCCTAACAAGGCTCTATGGAGAACAAACGGCTCATGTTTCGCTCCATCATCTCCAACATATTCAAGTTCAAATCGATTAGGTAAATTGAAGTCAAATTGAACTGTGGTGACCTGCCATAATCTGCCTATTGCATCTTTGATATGTATGTCTATCTTTGGACCATAGAATGCACCTCCTCCATCATCAACCTCATAGTCTATTTCCCTTGAGTCCAAAGTATCTTTTAAAGCTTGAGTAGCAATTTCCCACTTGGCATCCTCCCCAACGGCTTTTTCGGGTTTCGTGGCCAACATCACTCGGTAATCATCAAAACCAAAAGTTTTTAATAGATAAAAGGTTAAGTTCAATACTTGATTAACTTCTTCTTGTACCTGGTCTTCACGACAAAATATATGTGCATCATCTTGGGTTAACCCCCTCACTCTAAGTAACCCGGATAATACTCCACCTCTTTCATATCGATAAACGGTTCCTAGTTCGCCAATTCTTATTGGGAGGTCCCTGTAACTTCTCAAGTCTGTTTTGTAGTAGGTCATATGAAAGGGACAGTTCATGGGTTTGAGGTAATAATGTTGTCCATCCATATCCATAGGGGCAAACATATTATCTGAGTAAAACTCTAAATGACCTGAAGTTTTCCACAAATCTGATTTTCCAATGTGAGGGGTATAAATCAAAGAGTATCCAGCAGAAACATGTTCAGATTTCCAGAAGTCTTCAACGATACCTCTGACTGTTGCGCCTTTAGGGTGCCATATAACTAAACCTGGACCAATGTCTTCGGATATAGAAAAAAGGTTTAGCTGTTTACCAAGAACCCGGTGGTCGCGTTTTCTGGCCTCTTCAATATTAGTAAGATGTTGTTCGAGCTCGGCTGAGGTTTCAAATGCTGTACCATATATCCGTTGTAACATAGGGTTCTTCTCATCACCCCTCCAATACGCCCCTGCTACATTTAATAGCTTGTAGGCTTTGATCTGCCCTGTGGATTCAACATGAGGTCCTGCACATAAATCTTCAAATTTTCCATGAGTGTACGTGGAAATTACTTCGCCATCTGGAATATCGGCGATTAATTCAAGCTTGAGTGGTTGTTCTGCATTAATTGAGTTAGCTTCTTCTCTTTCGTACTCTCGATAAATAAATTTGAGATCCTCATCGATTACCGCTTGCATTTCTTTTTCAAATTGCTCTAGATCTTCCTCTGAAAATGTTTTTTCAGTCAAAAAGTCATAATAAAAACCATCGTCAGTTGGTGGTCCAATTCCAATGCGAATGTCTGGATATTTACGAGTAACAATGTCTGCTAGCACGTGCGCAGCAGAATGCCTTATTCTTTTTCTCAGCTCTATTAGCTCTGAATTCAATTCTCCAGACATTAAATACCTCTAATTTTTATTTGGTAGGTCAGTGTTGTCGGAACAATATTTGCAATATTGATAATTATGGCACTGCGTGCCCGGCTAAAATACCTGTACATGAATCGTCTCTCACCGCAAATTCACCATTCACTATTACATGGGGGATTCCAACAGGGAATTGTTTGGGGTCATCAAAAGTAGCTGTATCAATTATAGTATCTGGGTTAAATACAACTATATCGGCAAAGTAACCTTCTTTTAATAGGCCTCTATTTTTTAAACCAAACCTTGATGCTGCGTTATGAGTCATCCTATGTATCATAGTTTCTAAAGTCATAACGTCAGGCAATTGTCTGAGGTATCGTCCTAAGAAGCGAGGGAATGCTCCATATGCCCGTGGATGAGGTAACCCGCCTAAGGATATTTGATCAGAGCCGAGCATATAATCAGGCCTGGATAAAAAATACATTTGATCTTTCATAAGATGTCGCGAAATAGCCGGGCTTTCAGGAGGGATGGATCTAAATCCTACTTGTAGATCCTCTTTGATTAATAAATCACATATAATCTGACCTCTTGTCATCCCAGTAGTTGAAGATATATCCGTGATGCTCATTCCTTCAAGGTCTTGGTTGTTTGGCAGATGAGTAAATACGAGCTTATCTAAAGATCTAGAGTCATAAGTATCGATAAGTTTTGAGACTATTTTCCGTTTTACTGGGTCTTTTAAGCGATCAAGAATTGCTTCAGTTCCGCCATCTTGGGATATTGAATCTAAGGTCATAATTGCAAAACTACTACCGACTGGATAAGGATACAATTCAAGTGTTGAATCAACTTCATTTTTGGCTTTGTCGATCGGACCGATTTTTTCTTCGGCCGTCATAATCCCAAAATCTTCAGCTGTTGTTCTGAAATGCGAAAAATGTACCTTAACTCCTGATTTGCGACCTATTTCCAATGCCTCTTCTATGCCCCCACCTTCAAAACCTCTTTCCGTGTTTACGTCACGGAGGTGAGTAACATATAATCCGCCAGCCTCGTCTGCTGCTCCGCATAGCTCTATTAATTCTTCAGTATTGCTCCAGCTATTCGGGTAATATGACATACCTGTAGCTAATGCCACAGCTCCTTCTTCAATAGATTCTCTAACGAGCGACTTTGCATTTTCTAAATCTTTACCTAATAAGGGCACATCATTAAACCCGACTGTCTCAAGACGGATAGCACCGTGCGGAACACAATAGGCAGTATTGATGGCGCATTTTTTATGATAATTTTTTCTAAAAGCCTTAACGCTACTCATGTCTAAATCTGGCGATGGCATGCCTAATAACCCAGACAGGTATTGACGATAAATTAGGTAGTTTTTTGAGTTTAGGGGTGCATATGATAGCCCATCTTGTCCGAGAATTTCCGTAGTAATTCCTTGCCTTATACCTGATGCATGCTGAGGATCAGTCAGCAGAATGCCGTCTGAATGGGCATGAGTATCAATGAATCCTGGTGAGACAACCAAGCCGGTTGCATCAATGATATTAACTCCCTCTGTATTGGATAAATCACCGATAGCTTCTATTTTCCCCTGTTTGATTCCTAAGTCAGCCTTGATTCTAGGATTTCCACTACCATCAACAATGGTGCCATTTTTTATTAGTATGTCGAACATCTATTTCCTTTCCATTTTCACAATCTTACTCCGTCCCATAAAAGTACCTGCACCTCAGGTTAAAGAGTTACTAATCTTACATTGTCTTTATATAATTCTTATAGTGACTTCGCTGGGTTTCTAAGAGGTATTTTGGTTCGAACAGATGGATTGACCAGAGACATAGGATACATCCCCATTAACACTCTTGCTGCCTCTTCTCCAAGCCTTACCCTTCCATCACGACTTGAATTGTCTGAAGTGCCGGCTGAATGAGGGGAGGCAATTACATTATCCATTAAAAGTAAAGGGTTATTTTTTGGTGTAGGTTCAACTTCAAAAACATCTAATGCTGCTCCAGCTATGTCCTTGTTAATCAAAGCGGATATTAGATCAGACTCATTGTGAGTAGATCCCCTGCATGTATTTATAAAATATCCAGTAGACTTCATGCTCTTAAAAAGGGCTGCATTTGCCAAGTTTTGTGTTTCAGAATTTAATGGAACATGCATAGAAACATAATCCGATTCTGCACCCAATGATTCCAAAGACCCTAATCTTTCCACTTCGTATTCTTGGGAAACCCAAGGTTCCAAGTATGGGTCATACACTTTTACATTAATGCCGAAAGCTTTTGCTTTTTTGGAAACATGCCGCCCTATGTTTCCAAATCCCACCAAACCTAAGGTTTGCCCATAAACGGCAGGCATCGGAAAAAGATTCTTTACTGTCGTACTAGTCCATTCGCCATGCTTAACTAATTTATCAAGTTGGAGAAGTCGTTTACTGCACGCTAGCAAAAACATTATTGTGTGATTAGCAACTTCATCAGAACAATATCCGGCGCAATTAGCTACCATGATTCCCATGTCGGTAGCTGCCTGGTCTTCTATATGATTAAATCCATGTCCTAAACTGATAATTGCCTGAGCTTTATTCATATGTTGAATAACCGATTTTCCTAGTGGAACCATTTCGTCGATAATTAAGTCTGCGTCCTTTACTGCTTCTATGATTTCGCCCTGGCTTGACACCATATGAATTTCAAGGTCGTGATCAACTAGGTCGAGGGTTTTTGTTGTTAAAGATAATTCAGCGCTATCAGACCAGAAATCTAAGGCAGCAGATCTTATATACGCAACTTTAGGTTTTGACATTTAATTAATCCCCCAATTTAAATAAAAAAGTTAAACCACATTATACGATTCCTTATGCCAGTTGATGTATCATTACTTTTTTAAATGTTAGGATTTTTTCAGAAAATGAAAGGTATGTCAGATGTTAAAACTTGAAATTTTCCATGATTACATATGACCGTTTGCTTATAATGCAGCCGTGTGGCTGGATCAGGTGAGACGAGATGGGATGGAATTAAGCATCACTTGGAAATCGTTTGTATTAGACGCAAATAAAGATGATGTTGACCATAAGTTGTTTTGGCAATCACCAATTGAAGAGCAAGGACGATCCATGTATGCTCATAAAATTGGTAAAGCAGCATTGCGTCAGGGTCAACAGTTATTTGAGCAATTCAATCTACATGTTTATGTATCTCGACATTCGGGCAAACGGATTCGCCTAGATAAATATGATGAACTTTTAGAAGTGTCGGAGCAATGTGGACTTAGTAAAAAACAACTTTTATTAGACCTTGAAGATCCGGATTTGATCTTAGAGATTAAAGAAGATCATGAAGAAGCAGTTGAGCATTATGGTGTTTTTGGCACTCCGACATTCGTATTTGAAAACGGACAGTCAGTATTTGTAAAAACGTTAATGCCTCCAGAAAAAGATGCCCTTAAAGCTTTTAATGTTTTTCTGGCTCTGTTTGGTGACAGAGATTATATTGGTGAGATAAAACGCCCTCAACCACCTTGGCCGAAAAACGTGAATTAGCGTAGTGATAAAGAACAATATTAAATTTGATGAAATAGAAGCTAAACTTGGATTCAACTTTAAAAACCGTGACCTATTAAGAATGGCCTTAACTCATCCCTCTGCTACTAATGAAATGGGCGTTAAACGCAACGAATCGAATCAGAGAATGGAATTCTTGGGGGATGCAGTCTTAGATTTGATAATGGCTAATTATCTTTATGAAAAACATGAAGAATGGAATGAAGGAGAATTAACTGTAGAATCGGATAAGTTAGTTAATGGAGCTACTTTGGCTAAAATAGCAGCAGAAATTAATTTAGGCCGATATTTAATTCTTGGAAAAGGACTGATATCTCAATCTGGGAGAGATAACCCTTCAATACTTGCAGCAGCATTTGAAGCGATAGTGGCTGCAGTTTTCATTGAAGGTGGTTATGAAATGGCACATAAGATGGTTGTACAGCTGTATAGTAAATATCTTTATGTGCGTGAAGAGGTTGAGAATAGCAAGAAATATTTGCAGGAGTATTTACAAAGCCGAGGCAGCCCTATACCTGAATATAGAACAGTCGAGTCTACTGGAAAACCGCATGAGCTAACATTTTTTGTTGAGGTAGTGATAAATGAACAAGTCATGGGGGTTGGTTCCGGATCGAAGAAAATCGATGCGGAGCAAGAAGCGGCTAATCATGCACTCAAAGCCTTAAAATATTAGTGTTATAAAACACTAATAATCTATTCCTGGAACAGGAAATTTTGATGTAAGGTTGATTACATCATTACGAATATCTGAAAGCTTAGAATCATTATTCTTGTTTTTTAATGCCCTAAGAATTAGTTCTCCTACCAAACAAATATCTTCTCTCAAAAAGCCTCTTGTTGTTATTGCAGGGGTGCCAAGTCTAAGCCCGCTAGTTATTCTTGGTTTTTGAGGGTCATATGGGATGGCATTTCTATTTGCTGTAATACAAACTTTATCCAATGTTTCTTCTGCGTCTTTGCCAGTTATATTTATCGGCCTTAGATCTACCAGTACCATATGAGTATCTGTTCCCCCAGAAACAATTCTTAAACCTCCGTTTGCTAAAACATTTGCAAGGGTAACTGCATTTTTAATTACTTGCTCAGAGTATTCTGTAAATTTAAGAGTCATTGCTTCACTAAAAGCAACAGCTTTCGCTGCAATTGTGTTTTCGAGAGGCCCACCCTGTACGTTTGGAAATACTCCTCTATCCACATTTTTTGCATGGATTTCTTTAGATAAAATCATGCCGCCCCTTGGGCCTCTCAGGGTTTTGTGAGTAGTTGAAGTCACCACGTCAGCGTAAGGGATAGGAGAAGGGTGTACTTTCGCTGCCACCAAACCTGAAACATGAGCCATGTCAACCATTAATATTGCATTTACTTCGTCGGCAACATCGCGGAATTGACTATAGTCAAATATTCTTGGATATGCGGTTGCTCCTGCCACGATAATTTTCGGTTTATGTTGTTTTGCTAATGATAAAACCTCGTCAATATTTACCAGTTCAGTTTCCTTATCAACTCCATAAGATACGAAATTGTAATGCTTGCCTGAAAAATTGACCTTACTTCCGTGTGTTAAATGACCTCCTTGATCTAGTCTTAGGCCAAGCACAACATCCCCGGGTTTTAACAGTGAGTGATATACGGCCATATTTGCTTGAGCGCCTGAGTGAGGTTGAACGTTGGCATGTTCCGAATCGAACAGAATCTTGGCTCTTTGTATGGCTAAATTCTCTACTGTATCGACATGTTCACAACCTCCGTAATAACGCTTTCCCGGATACCCTTCGGCGTATTTATTTGTCATAACCGAACCTTGAGCCTGCATGACAGCTTTACTTGCATAATTTTCAGATGCTATTAGATTTATATTTTTTCGTTGACGTTCTTCTTCTTTGCCTATAGCAGAAAAAATTTCAGGATCAGATGTTTTTAAGATATTCAATTCCCTCTCCAATTTAATAAGAAAGTCTTTTTAATTTGTTCATTTGATTTGAAATGATGAAAATACTTGAGGATGGGTGAAATAAACTAATCAAAACAGAAAAAGAGCAATTATGATTAATATTATCAAGTATAATTCTATGGTTATTTACACTAGTATTCAAGTTGAATAATTAAGTTAAGAGCTGGTATAAATTACTTGTGCAATTATTCAATTGCTCTCAATCAATACACAATAATAGCAAAAATTATAAAAACGATATATTTAGAAACACTTTTATGGTTTGCATATATACGAAAGACTAGGTGAGTCAATTCCACATCTAAATGTTGATGAAGTAAATTTAAATGGAAATTACATTCAGGACCTAAATGTAAAAGAATGGGACGGCCTGCTTAGTAGATCTGATAGTTCACACATGTTTTTCTCTCATTGGTTTTTAAAATCTTGGTATAAATTACTGGGGCATGATCAGGAACTCATAAACTTTGAAATTCGTAAAAATGGTGATTTGGCGGGTGTTGTACCCATCTTAAAAGAGAAATCCTCTTTTATTCTTGGAGGCGATTCGGAATTATTTGATTATCAACAGCTCATCATTGAAAAGGGGATGGAAAGAGAAGTGATAACCGCTTTTTTTGATTACATATCAGAAAAAGACTGGAAAACGCTAGAGTTGCCTTCTGTTTCAAATAATTCGCAACAGATAAACATATTGAAGGAAATTGCAAAGGAAAGAAATTATTCAATTGAATCTGAGCAGTCTGCGGTATCCCCAATATTAGAACTGCCTGATTCATGGGATCTCTATGTCTCATCATTAAGAAAAAAACACAGACATGAATTAAGACGCAAAATTCGGCGTATTGAAAGCATGGGTCAAGTTCAAAATATATCTGTAACCAAACCATCGGATACTGATATAGATGATTTTTTTAATTTGATGCGCCTGACAAGTGATGCTAAATCAGCATTCTTAACAAAAAATATTGAAGGTTTTTTTAGATTGTTAATTCAAAATGCATGTGAACGTAATCATTTGAACTTGTCATTTTTAGAGTTTAATTCAAAAAGAGTTGCAGGGTGCTTGGTTTTCGATTATCAAAATGATTTTATGCTTTACAATAGCGGTTACGATGCTTCGAATCGTGAGCTTAGCGCTGGCCTTATTAACAAAGCCTATACAATAAAACAAGCAATTGAACTTGGCAGATCAAGATTTAACTTCCTGAAGGGTTCCGAGCGCTACAAATATGAATTGGGTGGTGTTGATGAACCAATTCATAACATTTTGATAATTAGAAATTAGAATTACGCTCAATAATAGATTTAAAAGTTGATCTCAACGTGATTAATATTTGGAAAAGAGGACTCTTGTTTGAAATATAGAGTAGCGTTTCTTAGTTTGCATGGGTGTCCGGTGGCGCGTTTAGGTGAGAAAGACACTGGTGGCATGAATGTATATCTAAAAGAAACGGCAAAACACCTTGGAAAGTTAGGTATAAAGACTGACGTCTATACCCGTGTTCATGATCTTAATGATGAAGAAATTATTTCATTAGGAATTAACGCTAGGGTAATTCATATAAAAGCAGGCGAACTCAGCCATACAAAGGAAGATTTATATCATACTGGGCCGGAATTTGTGGGAAACATTTTACGTTTTCAAAAAAGAGAAAACATTGAATATGATTTAGTTCACGCTCACTATTGGTTATCTGGGTATCCTGGGATTGAATTATCCAAATTGTGGGCTTCTCCTCTTGTGTCAACTTTTCATACGTTAGCTAAATTAAAATTGAAAGCAAAAGTAGGGGAAAAAGAATCTGAGCACAGGATTTCTAGTGAGAGCGAAACAATTCTCAAATCTCACGGAATTGTTGTTTCGACTGAATCCGAAGTTAGCGATATAAAAGAACTATATTTTAAGGTTAATGAAAATTCCACTAACTTTAAAATCAGGGTTATATCTCCTGGAGTAGATCTTGACGTCTTTAAACCTGGAGACCGTTCGGCAGCAAGAAATAAGTTGGGATTAACGAAAGCAAAAATGGTTTTGTATGCCGGTAGGTTAGAGCCGCTGAAAGGTATAGATATAGCTATAGAAGCGGTTTCAAAGCTTGATACTCAGGAGATAGTGAATTTGACAGTTGTTGGAGGAGATTCAACATCTGAAGATATTGTCCTTGAATTAAAGAGCCTAGCAGGGTCTTTGGGAATTTCTGAAAGAGTTAAATTCATTGGATCAATTAGTCAATCAGAGTTAGCTGATTATTACAGAGCAGCTGATGTTTTGATATTCCCTTCATATTATGAAAGTTTTGGATTAGTAGCACTTGAGGCCATGGCGTCTGGAATCCCAGTAGTTGCGTCACGAGTTGGTGGTTTAATGGATCTAATAAAGAATGGCGAAGCCGGTTATTTAGTTCCGTTTAGGTGTGCTGAGTCATTTGCTGAGAAGCTTGAAGTAATATTGGCAAATCCTTCATTACAAGAAGCTATGGGAGAATCAGCAAACGCAATTGCAATGAAGTGTGGATGGGAAGATGTGGCTAAAAATCTAGCTAAATTTTATATGTCTCTGTCTAGTGAATTTAGTTTGAAGTTAAAAAAGTCATCAAAATAGTTTAACTTTTAATTCGCTAAATTAAGTTCGTACCAAATGGTTTCTTCCAGTAATTCAAAACCTAATGACAGATATAATTCCCTAGCTGGCATGTTGTTTGCGTCTACTTCTAGAGTTACATTCGGTATTTTTAAAGAATTCAAGTAATTGATTCCTGATTGAACAATATAACGCCCCAAGCCTAAACCACGCAATTCAGGATGAATTCCAGTCATTCCGATATATCCATGAGTAGATTTATGCTTTTTATGTCGATGTGTCCAATTGTAACCCACCATTTTGTTGTTTATATTTTGCAATATAAGGATGCCACCGCTTTCCCAGTCATTCAACCTGGCTTTTGAACTAATTTGTTCAACTGTATTTGGGCTGAATCCCCAGCTGTCCATAAATGATATGTTTTGTAATTCTGTAAGAGCTTCTTCATCCTGATCTATATTGAAAAACCTTAGCTGATATCCGCTTGGAAGCGTATTTTGATGAACCCCATTGTTTTTCTTGGTCAGTTTCCAATACCGCCTAACAGCTGCAAACCCAGCTTGTTCTAACAGAAACCTCCCAGCATCATTATCAACGGCTACTTGGATATGTAATACTTGAGCATTCAAGTGGCTCGAACGGTCAATCGCTGTCTGTAATAGCTGTCTGCCGATACCAATTTTTCGGTATTGCGGATTTACAAATAAATTTGAGACGACTCGATGGATTTTAGCTTCATACGCGACACGTAAAACTCCAACAGTAATATTATCAATCTCAGCCATAAAGCAATTGTTTTCCGGATCAATATCAGGTTGACTTAAAAATAATTCCTTAGAATTTTCATTGATGTATAGATCGTTATCAGAATCCAATCCGTGGTTTAGGATTTCTGTCCATAACTTCAATTTATCCCAGGCAAATGTATTAATTACAGAAGGGGTATGCATTCGTATGTAATATTAATAATATTGGTTTTAATGGACATAATAAGCTGAGGCAGTGTATCAGAGGGTTTATTCACTAACAATACCTTTTTAGGTAACTGTTAAAATTTCAAGGCTTGATTATTATTTCAATGGAAGTTTTAAATATTGTATTGGATGGTTTTATATGTATATTCCAAAAAGTTTTATGGTCGTTACTCCACATCCTGATGACGCTGAGTTAGGTTGTGGAGGCACTATCTCTAAATGGGTTTCTGAAGGAGCACACGGCGTTTTATTAGTGTGCACTAATGGTGATAAAGGTTCAACTGAACCTGGTATGACATCTCGACAATTAGCTGATATACGTAGGGTTGAACAGGAAAAAGCGTCTGAAATATTAGGATTGAAGAATGTTATATCTTTTAAATATCCTGATGGTGAGTTAGAAGATTCCAACGAATTTAGAGAGCGTGTTGTTAAAAACATAAGGAAATATCAACCAGAAGTAGTATTGTGTACCGATCCTGTGAGGCAGAATTTTTATATTCATAGGGATCACAGGATTACAGGACAGGTGGTTATTGATGCAATTTATCCTTATGCTAGAGATCGTTTGTATTACCCAAGACATGAAGAGGAAGGGATTTTGACACATAAGGTGAAAGACATTTTATTTTGGGGGTCTGAGAACCCTAATGAGATAGTTAATATAACGGAATATATAGATATGAAAATCGCAGCATTGAAACAACATTCCAGTCAATTATCAGATGGAGACTCTGTTGGTTTAAGGCTTAAAGAAACAGCAATTAGAGCTGCATCAGGCCAAGATTATCAATATGGTGAAACTTTTCGCCGTATAAGTTTTCGTTCGTAAACATGTACGACCTTCATGCGCATATATTGCCTGGAATAGATGACGGTCCGCGCACTAATATTGAAAGTTTAGAATTGATTTTTGCTGCTTATCGTAACGGGATTAAAACATTAGTTGCTACACCTCATATGAAAGACGTAAATGAAAAGAGATCAGTTAAATATGCACAAGAATTGCTTAATTCATTAAAAAACAAAGTAAAAAACTTGAACATAGATATTAGTTTAAAGATGGGGATGGAGAATCATCTTATTTCAGAAACGCCAATGATGTTCGAAGTGGGTAAATCATTGACAATTAATGAAACCAAATTTGCATTAATTGAGTTACCATTTTTTGGGTACCCTAACTATGTTGATGATGCTTTATCTGAATTGCAAAATATTGGATTGGTTCCTGTATTGGCCCACCCAGAAAGAATCGAACTTATCCAAAAAAATCCTATGAAGTTAGAATATTTTGTGCAAAAAGGAATGATATCCCAAGTTACTGCTGGAAGCTTAATAGGTCAATTCGGCAGCGAAGTAAAATTCTTTGCCGAAATGTTGGTGAGGAATGACTTAGCTCACGTTATTGCAACCGATTGTCATAGGCCTTTTGGTCGCAGGGCGCCTAATCTAGATGTTGGCTATCAAGCGGCTGCCCGTTTGATAGGAAAGTCTAAAGCCAAAATACTAGTAGAGGGCAATCCAAAGTCGATTATTAATGGTAACTACGGTGGACATTGATTAAGAATCAAAGAATTCACTTAATTAGAATCATAAAATGCTTTTAGTGATATATCAATCAATTTATATTTGAATTGGGCGCGTTGATTACATCTAATGCTAATGACAATATTTGTTTAGATAATGTTTTTTTATCCAATGTCCCGTCTATGATCCGCCATCTATCATGGTTGTCGTTAGCTAGCTTTATAAAACCTTTTCTCACTCGTTCGTGGTACTCATTAGGTTTTGTTTCAAACCTGCTAGTTTTTTCTGTTCGAGACATGGTTCGTGATAGCGCAATGTTTATAGGGCAATCGATCAATATTGTTAAGTTGGGTTTAGAATTCCCTATAACGTAATGGTTTGCCTGTTTTATAAAATCAATATCAAACCCGACACCATATCCTTGATAAGCAACAGTTGAATCTATATACCTGTCGCATACAACGACGTTATTTGGTTCTGCTAAAATCGGGCTAATCCTTTCTGTGACTAGCTGGGCTCTTGCGGCAAGGAATAAGTATAATTGAGATAAGTCAGTGAGATTGGTATGTTGTTGTTGGTTGTCATTAAGTATTTCTCTTAAATTTTCACCGAGATTTGTTCCACCAGGTTCTCTCAAGGCGGTAACTTTATGGCCCTTGTCAATTAAAGCTTGTGATAGCAGTCTTGCTTGTGTGGACTTACCAGACCCATCTCCGCCTTCAATAGTGATTAGAATCGACATAATATTGCCTATTAGTAGTTATATTGACTGATTTAGGATGATTTAACATAGTTATTTGTATATCACCACCTTTCTTTTGGGATCACGACCTGTACTTGTTGATGAGATACCGTATTTGTCTGCAATGGCATGTTGCAGATGTCTTATATAAGCGCCTTGTGGGGTAAGCTCTATTTCCTTTTCTCCGTCCTTTACTTCAGATGCTGCTTGGTTTGCTTCTTCTAATGCATTTGTGATTGATGGAGTAGAATCACTTAACTCGCCCTGACGTGATATAGCTTTAATGAATTGTTCAATTTGTTGAGAAGTATTCCTCCTTACAACGTATACTGGCCTCCGTTGATTTTCAGCCTCTCGTAATGCCTTTGTTCGCCTTCTATAGTAGTTTTTGGTTGTTAAAAGTAAGTCTGCGCTTTTAATATCGTTAACCACATCAATTTTTAAGTTTGATGCTAGTATAGCCCTTTGCAATCGTCCTTTATTGATTCCATATGGCATTATTTTAATGGTTTTTATGTTCGGTTCAGGTTCATATGACTCTTTAATATCTATATATTTATCATTAGGCAGCGCATCTTCCAATAATGGTTTGGTTGAGGCGTTATTGACCAGTATACTTCCTGATTTATCTTTACTCCTTATTTCAGGGTTGAAACTAGACCCTCTTAAAATCTTATCTACAGTCGAAGCGACATCTTCATGTACTGCAACTAAGTTTCTGCCTTGTATTTCAATTAAAACTTCAAATGTAGGAGGGGAGCGTCTCTCCAGGACTGTTTTTTGTGTGCGACGCCTTCTAGCTTCATCGTCTCCCAGCGTAACGGTATGAATACCTCCGATCAGGTCTGAAAGCGTCGGATTCCTAATAAGATTTTCAAGGGTGTTTCCATGAGCAGTTGCAACTAATTGAACACCACGTTCAGCTATAGTTCTGGCTGCGTTAGCTTCAAGTTCAGTGCCAATTTCATCAATTATAATTACTTCTGGCATGTGATTCTCTACGGCTTCAATCATGACAGAGTGTTGGTTTAACGGGGTAGATACTTGCATTCGTCTTGCATTTCCTATGCTATGGTGAGGAATGTCTCCATCTCCAGCAATTTCGTTTGAAGTATCTACTATAACTACACGTTTATAAGCAGTATCCGCAAGCACTCTGGCAACTTCTCTAAGCATAGTGGTTTTACCTATGCCAGGCCGGCCTAATAATAAGGCGCTTTTCCCCGTGAGGATTAGGTCTTCAATGATTTTTATAGTTCCAAAAACAGCTCTACCTACTCGAAGTGTTAGTCCAATTATTTTATTTGACCTGTTGCGAATCGCAGAAATTCTATGCAAAGTTCTTTCAATTCCAGCTCGATTGTCTTCACCAAAATCTCCGATTCGTTGGGTTATATGATTTATATCTTCAAGTGTGACCTCTCTATTTCCAAGTGAGCTAGTGCCTGTTGTAAATCTGGCTTGAGGAACTCTTCCAATATCGATTACAACTTCTAATAAATTAGGCAATTCCTTGATCGAGAGCAGGGGGTCTTTTATATTCCCGGGTAATATTTCTATTAGAGTCTCTACATCATAAATCTCTACGGAATCATAGGTTTCTTGTTGATTATGTGACAAATCCAATAGCGGGCTCCTCTACAGCTAATTTCTGGCTGGCAGTAATTGGCAAAATATAGATGTTGTAGCTAGCACATTTAAATAAATTAATCTCTAATGCTGCTTTTTGAGTGCTAACTTGAAAATCTGGGATATAAACCTTTACTTTATCTATGTCAGTCAAAATCGATAAACTGAATTGTAACAAGTGTTTCACAATATTATAGTTATATTCCGGATGAGTGATCAATGTGACAATTTGAGTTCGGTTTGATTTATAGTTTTTTATATATGCCATGGCATTAGAATCTTCTATTATTGTATATTCAGTAGCAACATTTTTATATTGGCCATTAAGATCTTTCCAATCGGCGAGTGTGGGGCATGACATGGATCTTATTTTAACCGGAGTGGCTTTATTATAAAGTCTATATATTGCTAGATCATCTGCCTCAGACTTTTCTTTAATTTGTGTGTTCAAAATTCTTTGTTTTAATGGGAGTCCTTCATATAAAAATTCTCTGTGTGATAGTTTAAATCCTGATTGTATTAACAACTTACCAAAATCGGCTGATTCTTTAATTCTTATGAATATCCTGTTAGCTCCTAGTTTTGACAACTCTTTGGCTAGAAATGATATTAACAATGGTAAGTTTTCTAAATGATATGGCGAAACGAATAGCCTGCTTAATTCCCAGTTTCGGTGATTTACAATTGGCCAGGCCGTTAATAAGGATAAATCTTCTGTATTGAACATTGATCTGGGACCAGTTGATTTAAACAAGTTATTAATAGAATCAATTAATAATGATAGTAAACATATTCTAGAGGTGTCTGTAACTGTTGGGCTACATGCATAATTATTTCCAACTGCGTTGCCAGCTAATAAATATTTGGGCAAGTCAGTTGGGTCGAATATTTTTAGCATTTCTAATACTTATGTGGAATCTTCAATCATTTTTGCAAATAGTAAATGCATCCTAGAGTCATCAGTTAGTTCAGGATGAAAAGCTGTGGCTAATAAATTTCCTTGGCGTACTGCTACTACATTTCCATTATCAATTTTAGATATTATTTCTACATTTACCCCAACTTTGACAACTATAGGGGCTCTTATAAATACAGCCCTGAAAGGTCCATCTGCCATTCCATCAACCTTTATGTCAGCTTCAAAGCTGTCTACTTGTCTTCCAAAGGCATTACGATTTACAATAATATCCATTAGTTTAAGAGGTTCTGGCCTTTTGTCTATCAACTCAGAAGCCATTACTATCATACCGGCACACGTTCCCCATATAGGGAACCCATCGTCAGCTTTTACTTTTAAAGAGTCGCGGAACTTATATATATCAATTAGTTGGACTATAGTTGTGCTTTCGCCACCTGGAATTATCAATCCATCTACATCGCTTAGTTGCTCTGGAAGTCGTATTTCAACGGCTTCTATTCCCACTCGTTCTAGGGCGTGCGAATGTTCTGTAAAATCACCTTGGACGGCAAGCACTCCTACTCGAACCATATTAGTATGTTATTGCCTTATTTATATTGCTACCATCCACGAGTAGCGAGCTGCTCTTCCTCTGGCATAGTCCTAACGTCTAATCCCGGCATTGCATCGCCTAAACCAGTTGAAACTTCTGCAATTATGTCTGGATCTTCATAGTGAGTCGTGGCTTTGACAATAGCATTAGCCATCAACTGAGGTTTATTTGATTTAAAAATGCCTGAGCCAACAAATACTCCTTCAACACCGAGTTGCATCATAAGGGCTGCGTCAGACGGGGTAGCAATACCACCGGCTGCAAAGTTAACAACAGGCAATTTACCAGTTTTATGGATTTCTGCCACTAATTCGTAGGGCGCTTTTAGGTCTCTTGCGGTAGCCATTAATTCAGCAGAATCCATGTGTTGTATTCGAGTTATCTCTCCCAGCACTGAACGTGCATGTCGAACTGCTTCAACAACGTTTCCGGTCCCTGCCTCCCCTTTAGTTCGAATCATAGCTGCTCCTTCGCCTATTCTACGGAGGGCCTCTCCTAGATTACGGCATCCGCACACAAATGGAACTTTAAAGTCATGTTTATTAATATGGTTGTTTTCGTCAGCTGGAGTTAATACCTCTGATTCATCAATATAGTCAACACCTAAAGCCTGTAATGTTTGAGCCTCAACAAAATGGCCTATTCTAGCTTTTGCCATAACTGGTATCGTTACGGCCTCTATTATCCCTCGTATCATTGTTGGGTCGGACATCCTTGCGACTCCGCCATCAGACCTTATGTCAGATGGAACCCTTTCTAGAGCCATTACAGCGCAAGCTCCAGCATCTTCAGCAATTTTTGCTTGATCTGGAGTTACCACATCCATGATCACTCCGCCTTTCAGCATTTGAGCTAAACCTGACTTAACTCTCCAAGTAGCTGTTTCTGTAGAATTTTGTTTTTCCGACTTCGTATCAGTTGCCATTTTATTCTCCTCGTACTAAATACTTAAAGTATAGTTATTGTTTACTCATAACATATGTTTAGTATTTAGGGGTTATTATAAACACTCTTATTATTGATAAGCAATTTTAGTTATGTATTCAGGTATTTGTGTTAAAAGCCAAGTGTAGAAATATAGTTAGCCAAGTCAGCGGTTCTACAGCTATATCCCCACTCATTATCATACCACCCTACTACTTTTACTAAACCTCCATCCATTGACATCGTTGATAGGCCATCAATTATTGTACTATGCGTATTTTGTTTAAAGTCGCTGCTGACTAGAGGTTCATTGGTGTACTCTAATATTCCTTTAAGGTTAGACTCCGCAGCTTTTTTATATGCATCATTTATGTCATCTACTGAAGCGGATTTATTAAGAAGTACCGTAAAATCGGTCACTGATACTGTAGATGTCGGGACTCGATAAGCCATTCCATGTATTTTGCCATTAAGATGAGGGAGCACTAGTCCTACAGCTTTTGCAGCGCCGGTAGATGTGGGAATAATATTCATTGCTGCTGCGCGGGCTCTTCGTAAATCTGATCCTACTTGATCTAAAACTTTTTGATCATTGGTATAAGAGTGTATCGTGCTCATTAAACCATTTTTTATACCAAATTCATCGTCAAGTACTTTAGCCATTGGGGCGATACAATTAGTTGTGCAAGATGCATTGGACAGAATGTGATGTTTACTAGGTTCGTATTGGCCTTCATTAACACCCATTACCATTGTAATATCTTCACCTTTAGCGGGCGCTGATATTATTACCTTTTTAGCTCCACCTGAGAGATGTCCTGAAGCTTTATCACCATTCGTAAAGAATCCGGTTGACTCTATAACTATATCAACTCCTAGTTTTCCCCAAGGTAAATTGGCGGGAAGTCTTTCAGCTAGAACAGAGATTGGATACCCTCCAACAACTATAGAATTTTCAGTAGATTCAACAGTTTCCGGGGAGATGCCATAATTAGTATCATATTTAAACAAATGAGCATTTGTCTTTGTGTCAGTTAAATCATTAATTGCCACCACTTCAAGTGTTTCTGAATGTCGTTCTCGTATAGCTCTTAATACCTGTCTTCCTATTCTTCCGAAACCGTTTATTCCTATTTTTGTGGACATTCGGCTCTATTACTCTCCTTATTATTTACATTGCTATTTTTGACTTTACCATAACTAGTACTGATATTGTCTATCTGTCCAAAAATTGTCGATATACAGAATTTCCTGAAAACGACACTTTTTCAGCAAGTTCTGCTTCAATGTTTAGTAACCTATTATATTTTGCAGTTCGTTCGCTCCGAGCTGGAGCTCCCGCTTTTATTTGCCTAGTACCAGTTCCAATTGCTAAGTCAGCAATCATAGTGTCTTCAGTTTCAGCTGATCTATGACTTATTATTGCGCTCCAACCAGCTTTTCTAGTCATAGATATCGCGTCTAGAGTTTCAGTTAAAGTTCCTATTTGATTTGGTTTGATAAGCACGGCATTACTGGCTTTCGAAGAAATACCATTCTTTATAATGGAGGTATTAGTCGCATAGAGATCATCACCGACAATTTGAACTTTACTTCCTAGTTTAGCTGTCATATTTTTCCAACCATTCCAGTCGGTTTCAGCCATTCCATCCTCAATACTTATCAAAGGATACATACTCACCCAGTCATCGTATACTCCAATTAGTTTTTCAGAATTCATAATGGTGTCTACACTAGTTAAATCATATTGATATTCGTCGGGGTTTGGTTCACCAGGTATTTGAAGCTCAGTGGCTGCCACATCGATTGCTATATGGCACTGGACTCCAGGTTTATAGCCTGCAGCTTCTATGGCTGAAAGTATCCATTCCAAAGCTTGTCGGTTATTTTTTAGACTAGGGGCGAAACCACCTTCATCTCCAACAATAGTGGTTTTGCCTCTTTGCTGTAAAATTCGTTTTAAACTATGATATATTTCTGCGCCAGCTCTCAGAGATTCTTCATAAGTCTTGAATCCACTCGGAATAACCATAAATTCTTGAAAATCAGTAGATTCATACGCATGTTTCCCGCCATTTATAATGTTAAACATTGGTACTGGAATGGTGTAGTTTTCATTAGCCTTTGTACCATCGTACTGATCCCCAATATATGAGTATAAACTTTGTTTTCGACTAATGGACAATGCTCTTGCGTAAGCTATAGAAACTGGAAGTATTGAATTGGCACCTAATCGACTTTTATCTGGAGTAGAATCCAACTCAATCATAGTTTCATCTAGATCCCTCTGGTCTTGATATGCTTTGCCATTTAAATTTTGATTTATCTCTGATTTGATATTTCTTACAGCATTAAGCACTCCATATCCACCATATCTCTTTTCGTCCCCATCTCTGAGTTCAAGGGCCTCAAGTGATCCAGTACTAGCCCCAGATGGGATAGAAGCCCTGCCTAAGGACCCATCCGATAACTGCACATCAGCTTCTACGGTAGGATTCCCCCTTGAGTCCAGGATTTCTCTTGCGGTTATATTATGGATCTTAGGTTTATTCAAAATATTTTTATAACTCTCTGCTCTTACTTAACTCATCTTTTATAATAGCTGCCTTAATGGCTAAATCAACTGCTTCTGAAGGGTCAATAGCAGGGGTAAAGAGTGTTTTATCCATGTTGTCTTGATTAAAACTCCATGTTTTTAATCCGATCACAGGGATATTATCTCCTAAGGCGTGTCCAATTTCTGACAATGTTCCATATGCCCCACCTACAGCGATAACCGACAATCCAGTTTTCACGATAATGACATTTCTTGCATATCCTAACCCTGTACATATAGGTATATCTACAAATTCATTTGCAGCTTCAGGGTCATTCCCTGGGAGTATACCAATAGTCACGCCTCCAGCTTGTTTAGATCCTTTACAAGCTGCTTCCATAACCCCTCCTAAGCCTCCGCATACAATGGTAATTCCATTTCGACCCAATTCGAACCCAACTTCAGTTGCAAGTTTTACAAGTTTCTCATTTGCTTTTGATGCGCCAATAACTGCAATAATCATATAATTCTTTATAATATATTCAACTGTCAAAGGTTTTATGTCTACTAGTTTTAGTAAGGTAAGTATTAGTATGTCTGGCAATTTTAAAAAAACAGTTTTTATAACTGGAGCTTCTTCTGGTATAGGGAAAATTACATCGCTATACCTTTGTGAAAAAGGATATAAAGTTATTGGGTCCAGTAGAAAACTAAGCCGGTTAGATGCAATAAATGAACAAGCTAACACGAGAGGCAAATGCTTTTATCCTGTTGAATTAGATATAAATTTAAATTTTGGCGAAAAAGGTTGCATAGAAGAAGTTATACCCAAATTGATATCAGAACATAGTCGTATCGATGTGTTAGTTAATAACGCAGGTTACGGGTTATGGGGGCCAATAGAAGGGATTTCTGTTTCTGAAATGGAAAATCAATTTAAAACTAATGTATTTGCGCCATTTAGATTGTCTAAAATGGTAATTTCAAGCATGCGTAATCAAGGTTTCGGCAGGATAATTAATATTAGCTCTGTAGCTGGTTGGGTAGCAACTCCTTTTAATGGGGCATATGCTTCTTCAAAATTTGCTTTAGAAGCACAAACTGAAGCTCTAAGGATGGAGTTATGGCCATTTGGTGTGACGGTGTCTTCAATACAGCCTGGCCTGTTTGATACTGATTTCCAAAGCAATATGGTGCAAGGAACCGACGCAGAATCTGAAAAATTGCCTTACGGATATTTAATAGACAGGTATAGGAAGAAACATAAAAAGTGGCGAAAGGTAATACGCAATCCAATTAGAATTTCAAAACTTATAGAACGTATTATTGAGGCTGATAAACCACGCTTAAGATATCCGATTGGGGTTGAAGCAAGGGCAGGTATGATAGGATCAAAAATCTTTCCAGAACGGATTTACCAGTGGATGATAAGTCGTATTTCAATGTAGGTGCTATATAAGTAGAGCTACTTAATTCCTTTAAGAAAGGCTCGTGACCTGACTTTTCCATCTATGTGATGATCGATATGTCTGTTAAGAACGTCATTTATTTGTGAAACGACGTTCTTGGGGACAGACAACTGTTCGACATCTTCAACATCTGAATTTCCTATGAACCTCAATACTTTTATTGCATTGACCGAAAGATTTACTAACGACCGAGTTTGTTTGGGGGCACACTTAGGGCAGATAATTCCACCTGCTGGAGCACTATATAATTGGTCCTGTTGTTTTAATACAGATCCACATTCGACACATTCTTTAAATTCTGGAGATAGGCCCGAGATAAAAAGTATATTTAATTGATAATACGTGAGTAATTTATCGACATTGCTTTCATCAGTTATATTTAATCTATTTAGTGTTTGATCAAGTAAGTCATAAATATTTTCATTGCCAGGACCTTCAGTAGAAATGTTTAGGGCAAGTTCCATAATGGTTAGAGCGCAAGACATGGTATCGAGATTGTTGTTTATTTTACCTAGTGTTTTTAGTATTTGAACTTCTGTCACCACATCCGTATTTCTGCCAACAGCAAGGGTGATGCGTACTTTATAAAAAAGCTCCAAATGTCCAGTAAGTTTACTTGTAGAACGACGAACACCTTTTGCAAAGCCTTGTAGTTGACCTAAATTTCTGGACAATAGGGTTACAAACCGATCTGCCTCACCATAATTTCGGTATTTAAGAACTAGCGCTGTCGTTGTGTAAATGCGTGGTTTGGCCATTTGGCCTACTATATGATTAACTTATTTAAAATGCCTGTCTGCCTTCCATTGCTCTAGATAAAGTGATCTCATCTGCATACTCTAAATCTCCGCCAACTGGTAAGCCTCTAGCAGGCCTGGTGATTTTCACTTTAAAAGGCTCAAGAAGTCGTTGAATATATAAAGCGGTGGCTTCTCCTTCAACATTTGGGTTGGTAGCTATGATTATTTCCTCTACTTCAAGTAGTTTCATTCTTTTAAGCAAGGCATCAATGCGTAGGTCATCTGGTCCTACATCGTTCATAGGGGATATAGCTCCATGTAGTACGTGGTAGGTTCCTATATATGACCTTGTTTTTTCAACTGCACGAATATCTAATGGTTCTTCAACTACACATATACGGGTTTTATCTCTGTTGTCGCTGGCACATATACTGCATGGATTGTTTTCAGTGATATCGAAGCATTCAGAGCAAAAATCTATCTTCTCTTTGACTGTATGAATAGCGTCAGCTAATTGTGAGGCATCATCTTTTGATATTCGTACAAGATAATATGCGAGTCTTTGAGCGGTTTTAGGGCCTATTCCAGGCAGCTTATGTAATTCCGAAACAAGTCTTTCGATCGGACCATTATTTGTACTATTCAAATTCACTGTTATTACGTAATACCTGGAATGTTTAATCCGCCGGTGACTGCTCCCATTCTTGTAGAAGCCATTTCCTGCGCTTTTTCTAAGGCTTCGTTTATTGCTGCGGTTATAAGATCTTGTAATAAATCTACATCTTCTGAGATAACCTCTGGGTCTATAGTTATTGAATCCAATCTCATTTTACCAGTAACAGTTGCTTTTACTGCGCCTCCTCCAGAAGACCCTTCAGTTTTTGCTGATTCAAGCTCTACTTGAATGTCCATCATTTGTTTCTGTAGTTGTTGTGCTTGTTGTAAAAATTTTTTATTCAATTATCTAGTTCCCTTTTTTTGGTTTGTTCAATAATTTGAGCTCCCATTGACTGAGCGACTCTAATTAGTGGACTATCTAGTTCGCTATTTTTTTTATTTTCGCTAGAGGTTACATTATTGTTTTCAACAATTATTTCGTATCGTTTGCTCATAATATTTGCAAAAGTATCATTAAGAATCTTTCTGCTTTCAGGAATTGTTAATTCATGTTCCATTCTTTCTCTATGCGAAGGATGTGAAAATCCTAGAAGAATAGAATCTCCTGTAATTTTCCGACTAGTGCAGGTAACGAGTAAAGCTTTTAGATTAAATTTTTGTCCCTTTGTGTATCTTAGTGAATCTAAAATTGATTGCCAGCCATTTTCAAGTATTTCGACACCCTCAGAGTTGTTTAAGGTATTAGTATCTTTGGCTGTGAGAGAGTCTGCTTCATCAATATCTTTAATCGAATCTGGATAGCTCTTTTTTCCTTTAATTATTTTTATTGAATCATTTCTTTCTTTTTTATCCTGAACATTTTCTTCTTTTTGGTCATCAAAAGTTTTTGAGTTATCAACTTGATTAATGTTAACTATTGGATCGTTGTAATTGCCAGATTGTATTTCAATTTCGATAATCGCCAATTCAAGACCAAGTGGATTTGATGGATCTGGTTTTATATTTGGATCGATCAAGATTTTTAGGCAACTCAAGATTGAATTCATTTCACAACGTTGAGAGATCAATTCAATTTTTTTATATATATCTTCGCTGAAACTATCATTAAGTTTTATATTCGACTTAATTAACAAAATGGCACGCAGGTATTTAATTAAACCCATGTGAATATATCTTAAATCAATCCCAGAGTTAGTTGCAGCGTTTACGGTTTCTAAAGCTTTAGTTGTGTTTTTATCTAGTATGTACTTAGATAATTCTAAGCTGATAGTGTCATCACCAATATCTAGTAGGTTTCTAACCTTAGTCTCAGATATTGGAGGATCGTCCGAAACAACAGACTGTTCTAATATATTGATCGCGTCCCTTAAGGCTCCGCTTGCCAGATTTGCGATCAGTTTTAATGCATCAATTTCAACATTAAAGCCCTCACTCTTACAGATCTCAGACAATCTTTTAGAGATAAGTGCAGTTGTTATCCTTGCGAAATCATACCTTTGGCACCTAGACAATATAGTTGCTGGAATTTTATGAGATTCCGTTGTGGCTAGAATAAAAACAACTTTGTCTGGAGGCTCTTCCAAGGTTTTTAATAGTGCATTAAATGCTTGATCAGTAAGCATGTGGGCTTCATCTATGATATAGACTTTATGGCTCGCTTCGTTTGGCGCATAACGAGCTTTTTCTCTTAGGTCTCTTATGTCATCTATCCCTCTATTACTTGCAGCGTCTATTTCAATTAAATCTAATGCAACACCCTCATCAATCGAGCTACACATTCTGCAGGGACTACTAGGGCTACATGAGTCTTTTAATTGACAATTAATCGACTTTGCTAGAATTCTTGCGGTACTTGTTTTACCTGTTCCTCTTGGCCCACAGAATAAATACGCATGCGCTACCCTGTCGCTTTGTACAGCTCGAGTCAAGGTTTGTACAACATGAGACTGGCCGACAATGTCTGAGAATTGTTTTGGCCTCCATTTTCGATAAAGAACTTCAGTCATGCTAGATAATTAACTTCTATTGGAATACTTGATTCACCTAACATGGCAAACAATGTTTTCCTGTGCAAGTTTTCCATTTCAATTCTCTCATCTTCTATTTCATGGTCTTGACCTAAAAGGTGTAGAATTCCGTGAGCTAAAAGAAATGATATTTCTTGAATAAAACTTATGCCTTTGTCAGTAGCTTGTCGCTCAGCCTGAGGACTGCTAATTACTACTTCTCCAATAGACTCAGACATGATTACACTCTCTTTGTCAGAAACGAAACTTTTATTTGGTAAATTTGCGTTCGAAAAGGATAACACGTCTGTCGTAGTATCTATACCCAGATGCCTAAGGTTTAAGTCCATCATTTTTTCATCGCTTGTTATAGCAATCTCTATTGATTTTGTGTCAGCGACTTCTAGTGAAGTCAGGGCGGAATGAGTAATAGTACATAGCCACTCTTCAGTCATCAGTTTGTCAACGATAGAAATTTCTGGGTCTATAAAAACAGCTGTATGTCTTTTTTGCAACAAAGGAACCTTTTGTTAAACACTAGTACTAAGGGAAGGTTATCATTTCTACTATCTAGCAGGTTAAATATTGTAGGAGATGAAACTAATTTCATCGAGGTAATATTAATTTTCAGTTAAATGGTATCGGTACAATGTAGATCGAAAAGTTACAAACTAATCAACTGGAAATGGTTCTGGAGATTCCAAGAATTGGAATAATTCAGAGTCAGATGGCAAAATTATAGTTGTATTTTCTGAAAACACATATTGATATGTTTCTAGGCTTCTTTGGAACTTATAGAATTCAGGGTCTTGCTCTAGAGCTTCCGCGAAAATTCGGATAGCTTCAGCCTCTCCTTCACCTCTTAAGACATCGGCATCTCTTTCAGCTTCTGCGGTTATAATTTTAGCTTGCCTGTCAACATTGGACCTTATTTCAAGATCTGCTTTTGCACCTTCTGATCTCTCAGCATCTGCTATACGTTTTCGTTCAGCCTGCATTCTTGCGTATACAGCAGTCGCAATTTCATTTGGAAAGTCAGCTCTCTTAATACGGATGTCAACAGTTTTCATTCCAAACTCATTTAACTTAGGAAACACATCGTATTTTACTTCTTCCATTATGCCTTCACGTTTATCGCGAATAATGTCAACCTGGTCGTCATCAGCGATTTTTTTACGCAATTCAGAAGCGACTATGTCATTAACTCTCGAGATTGACCTTTGAGAGTTTTGCAGAGTCTCTCTGAACAATAAAGGGTTATATATTTTTGCTATAGCGTAGGTATCTATAACGAGTCGTTTTTTGTCAGCAGTCAACAGAGCATCAGGGTTGGCGTCAAAAAGCACATTACGCTTTTCAAAATAGGTGACAGTGTCTACAAAAGGAGTCTTAGCTCTTATTCCAGGACTAATAATTGTTTGCTTTACACTTCCGAACCTTGTCACAATTGCTAGTTGCGTTTCATCTACAACGAAGAAAGCCTGAGGGCCTATAATGCCTAATAAAATAATAAAGATTACAAGGATAATTGCGCTACGATTAATACTCATAATTATTCCGCCATTTTCTCAAGTGAATCAAGGCTTAAATTGCTACTATCATTTGTTAAAGGTAAAAACTGAAGTAAGTTTCCGCCAACCTTTTCATCAATAATGTACTTTGTAACATTAGGCAGAATAGCCTCCATTGTTTCAAGGTACATTCTCTGGCGGGTAACATTCTTTGATTTATTGTATTCAGATAAAACAGACAGGAATCTAGCAGATTGTCCAGTAGCTTGTGCAATCCTCTCTACTCTATATGCTTCTGCAAGCTCTTTTACACGCTGTGCTTCACCTAGCGCTCTAGGTAATATGTCTGCCTCATACGCCTGTGCCAAATTTATAGTTCTCTCTTTATCTTCTCGAGCCCTAACCACGTCATCAAATGCGTCTTGCACCTGTGTCGGAGGGCGGACATTTTGTAACTTTACTTCTGTAACGTTTATGCCAGTATCGTAATTATCGAGTAAAGATTGAAGTAGTATTTTTGTTTCTGCTTGAACAGATTCTTTTTCGGTGGTTAGGACATCATCGATGTTACGTTGGCCAACCACTTGACGGAGAGACGATTCGGCTGCGCCTTTTAATATTACTGTGTCTGGATTTACAGATTTAAATAAGAATGCACCAACATCCTTAATGTTGTATTGAATCAGTAGTTGTACATCTACAATATTGGTGTCACCACTTATCATTAAAGATTCAACTGGTATAGAAGTTTCGCCCCTAAAACCAAGTTCTAATCTTCTAATTTCATCTACTGCAACGACATTTAAAGTTCCGATGGGTGCAGGATAATACCAATGGAGCCCTGGGTTGGTTCCACCAATAAATGCTCCAGGGGATGAATCTGCTTGATATGTACCAAATGTTCTTACAGCCGCCTGTTCACCCGGCTGAACTGTATAGAATCCAGTGCTTATCCAAATTAAAGCTGCGACAGTGAATATTGCAAAAATTATAATTCCAGGCAGGCTACCTTTGGAAGGACCACCTGAACTACCAAACATAGATCGCAGTCTATTTGCGATATCGTCTAGGTTAATTTCTGGTTCGCTTTGTCTATTATTAGGGTTCATTTAGGGTTTATTTGCTAAAAATAATTATTGGTAATTTTATTTAATAAAGATTTAGATACTACAATAACTTTAAATATATCTACCGACAAATAAATGGTATCACAGTTGAATCAGTATATGTGGTTTTTAAAGGAGGACCTTTTACATTAAGGTATGCTAGGGATTTCTTAAATTCTTGATAACTGGCGACTCGAGAAATCTCGTGTATAAACTCCTCCAGATTATCAAAGTAACTACGATATTGATTCACTTGTGGTCCTATAATGCTAATTGATGTCGGGCTGTCCGCATATGTGCCATAAAAAGCAAAGTAAGCTTGATTTAACTTTCTTATTGGATACCCATTTAAGGAAAAAAATAGTTGCCGATTGTCCATATAGCTTTCTGCTTTATCTATTTTGCCTTCTGCAAGCAGTCTTTCCGTATTTAATCTTGTCTCATTCATTTCATTTGAAAAATTAAACCCACTGGTTGATTTAGGTCCAGTATGCTTTATTAATTTACACAAATCAGTTGGTTTATAGCTCTCTTTTAAAAGTAAGTTGAAGGCGCTAAACCCTATCTCTTTACCGACTATATTGGCCACAGTTTCGTTTAGTATCTGCATTTCGGGGCTTTTGAATATATTAAACCCTATTGGTTTAAAAAACAGAAACGTATGCACCCATTCATGAGCTGCAGTTTGTAAGCTCCATATTATGTCATTTGTTTTGTTTACTATAACCGGATACGTCGCAATACCCCCAATGGGGATAACTAGAGATGACAAGTTTTTCTGGTCCAAAAGTTTATTTTCTATATTAACTGCTTGATGCAATGATAAATTTGAATTTAATAATACTTCATCACCTCTTTTGATTTCATCTCTAGGGGAGGTGACTAAGATGTTAGGTGCTGATTCAATGGTTATTAAGACGGGAGGAAAAACCATCCCGCCTAAATATGTCAACCCCTCGAACTTGATAGCATCACTGATTAAACTTTCAATACTTGCTTCGATGTCTAGCTGAGATAATTTATCTAAATTACTATGCTGCTTATTAAAATATCTATATATATTTTCTGACCGCTTATATTTAGAGTCATCATTCTGTTTGAATGATGACTGAATTTTGTAATACCATTTTTTTGGTAATCTACGCAATTCCCAATCTAGTATGCTGAAAAGGTGATCTTTGCCGAACTCTTGTGGGGGATTAAGCCTGTTCGTATCTGCAATAAGTAAGATCCCTATTAATATTGCTGCAGTTAGAGTCAATCGCAATAATTTAAAACGACGGTGCATTAAACCCTAAACCTATATTTTCATAATATTTCTTAGATATACTCTGGACTGTTGTATGTGTATTAAATTAATGGTTATTAAAGTGTTTTTCATTTGGAATTGCTGGAATCGGATGAAAAATAATGTTTATTGTATCGATTTAACCTCGTCTATACAGAGAAAGAAATCTTGCCTCATAGTGTTTGAATAGACCCCACCGGTCTAACTCAGATTTAAGATCATCTCGATCTTCCATGGTAGATGCTGCACTGAACATTTTTTCAATTCGATCTATAGCAACTTTGGGCGCTCCTCCAAAACTTTTTTGAGGATTTAACATCCCTCTTGATGAAAATTCTTGAAGATTTGTTGTGGCAGAATTCGAAGTAAATTCATATATAAATTTCAGTAAAGCTACGTCCCACCACTCATCTACTCCTACCATAACTACTGATAATTCCTGATCTTTTTTATCTAGATCATCAGCTATTTTGTGTGCTATTTCGGATGGCTCTCCTTTAACAATTTCAAAATTCTCAGGTACATTTTTATATCTATATAAAATACCTGGGTGCTGTGGACCCATATTCAAAGAAATCTGTTTAAGATATTCATAAGCCTCTGGCCTGAACCCTTCCAAATTCATTGCGTAAGTAGGAGTTATAATGGTCGGTTTTTCAGCTATCACTCTGCCCTTCCTAACAACCCCTTCTTGCCCGCCCTGATCAATCTCTCTATATATAGGCTCTGTGACTACATAATAAGCAATGTTTGTAACGCCAAATGTAGCTAATTTTTGTTTTGGGTATCGTACTATCCAAGTCTGTTCAATAGCGCGTATCCAATCTTGTAGGTCTTCCATATATAAAATTATATATCTAACTTTGTCTATTTGGCTCAATATTGTGTTCAAAGGCAAGTAATAAACATGTATATAAGCGTTGTTAAATCAACCTTACATCTAGAGGGTAATCATAGTTTAAAAACTAGAGGGAATATAATTAAGTCTCTGAGGGGGAAAGTTAAATTTAAATTAAATCTAACTAGATTGTATCTATTTCATGGGTTAGTCTTTAAGATGATTTTAAAGCTAATGATTTAAGTGTTAATTACGTATCTAATAGTGTTTAAAACAATCCTGAAGTTAACAATAGAATATTGGATTTTATTGACTCATTATCCAACGGTTATATGTAAATATACATACAAGTTGAAACGATAAGAAGACTCTGGTTAATTTGAATATTAAGCACTTAAATGATATTAATTTATGTTCAAGTCAATCGGGGTGTGGCGCAGCTTGGTAGCGCACCTGCATGGGGTGCAGGGGGTCGCCGGTTCAAGTCCGGCCACCCCGACCATGCATAATTCATCACAAACAAAAAAATATTAAGTAATATACCAGTAAGCTTATTTTGCTTAGTTATTAAGTCAAAGTACTTGCTATACGCTCAGCAACCATTGCTACTGGTATATTAGTATTTCCTCTTGGAACATTAGGCATTATGGATGCATCAACTACATATAAATTATCCATGCCGTGTACTTTACACATATTATCTACCACTGCTTTTGAATCAGAAACAGGACCCATCTTGCATGTTCCCACAGGATGATAGTAGTGGTATGCTGAGTCACGAATATCATTGAGAGAGACTACCTTAGAAGTTTCTAGTAGTTCGTCACCGATTAACTCGGAAAGCTCTTTTTGTTGTGATAATTCTCTGATAAGTTCTAACCCCTCCATTAAAACCGTAATATCTTTATCTCCGGGATCGTTTAAATATCCTTGATCGATTATTGGTAGTCCAAGTGGGTTGGCGCTGTTAAGGGATAAATATCCTCGTGATATAGGAGCCATATTAGCCGAATAAATTTCGCAATCCCATTTGCCGTTTATGTTCACAGTGGGCCAAGTCACTGGATATACATGTAAATCAAAACCTTCTTTGCAATTTTTACTACGGGTCTTAGCTATAGTCTGTTCGCTATATACGGTATTTCCGTTTTGCTTAAACTCGCCCATTAAGTTTGATAATAAATTAGTCCCCTCAAATTTTAAATTTATAGATGGATGATCATGTAGATTTTCACCGACGCCCGAGAGGTTTATATAGGGCTTAATTCCTAACTCAGATAAACTTGATGCGCTACCAATTCCAGAGCGCATAAGAATACAGGGAGACTCATAAGTCCCTCCAGAAACAATTATTCTGTCAGCAGAAATATTAATACGCCTTTTATTTATAATGGTGTCGACTGAGGTTGCCTTGTTGCTATTTATATTGATTTTGTTGACTAATGCATCTGCCACAATCGTTAAATAACCGTTTTCTCGCACTGGATCCAGATATCCAAATGCTGCATTAAACCGTTCTCCGTTTAAGCTATTCACAGGGCAAATGTCGACTCCACGATCTTCATATAAATCGTTTAAATTATTTGTTCGAGGTATGCCGATTTTTACTATTGAGTTGACACATGCTTGATGAAAGGGAGTAATTTCTGATTTCTTAAAATCTCGAACACCTAAGCCTTTATTTGCTTTACTGAAAAATGGCAACACCTCTTTTGTTGACCAGCCCTTATTTCCGTAAGATTCCCAAGTGTCATAATCAACATGACTGCCCCATATTGCAATACACCCATTATGAGAGGAGCAACCCCCGATTACCTTAGCTCTCTCTAGGTTATGGTTAGGTTTGCCATTTTGGCTTGAGCTCTTATACCCCCAATCATGAGTTTCTCCAATGACCGTCCCGTTAAGTAGGTCAGAGGGCCAATTTTTATCTTGAAATGAGCCATAATCTGGCCCTGCTTCTAATAAAACTACTTTTTGATTTAAGCGGCTAGCTAGTCGACCGGCAATTATTGATCCGGCAGTTCCACCACCAATGACTAATGTGTCTGCGTGTTTAGGTATACTTGACAATTCCATAATTTACCTTTTTTATTTAAGTTGTAAAGAAATAATTCTAAAACTATGATTATGCAGGATATTGTTAAATTTAACATATTGATAGTGAATCGAAAAATAACCTATGTTAAATGTGATAGTTTATTTCCTAACTTAGGAGAAGGAATAGTTGAAGTCGTCTATTAATGTAGCTGTAATTGGTGGTGGCATCATTGGGGCTTCCACAGCATTCCATCTTTCCCAGATGGGCGCGCGAGTGACAGTTTTTGAGAAGGAACAACCGGCATCTGGTGCTAGTGGACATTCCTTTGCATGGATTAATTCTTTTAATAAATTTCCTCGATCCTACCATGAGCTTAATCATGACTCTGTAGAACGTTGGCCTCGTTTTGAAAGATTGTTAAATCAAGATATTGGTTTGAAATGGGGAGGAAATGTTACTGTTGCGACTGATGCGACAAGCGGAAACATGCTTGCTCAAGATGTTAAACGATTACAAATCTGGGGCTATCCATCTAAATTGATAACCAAGAAAGAACTGCTTCGGCTTGAACCGTCATTAAAAATACATAAAATCTCCTCTGCGGCGTATACCTGGTCAGAGGGACACGTAATCACAGACAAAGTTATTCGCGCCTGTATGAGTAGCATTCTTTCAAATAGTGGAAAAGTATTGTTACAGACTCGAGTGGACTCTATTAGCCAAGATGTGTCAGGAGCTTCTGTAGTAGTTGGTAGGAAAATTTATAAATTTGATATGGTGGTAGTTGCTGCAGGCGTAAATACAAGTCAATTCTCTGAATCATGTGGGATTAATTTGCCTCAACGTGTTAGCCCAGGAGTAGTCATTAAGACTAATCCTTTGCCTCAGATTCTAAAGTCATTGTCTGTACTACAGATTGTTAATAGTGAAGGCCAAATTAATCAAATACACTTTAGGCAAAGTACTGATGGGGTAGTTATGATTGGTACAGGTAGCCAAGAACATGAAACGACAGACGATTCGTTAGAGCATGCTGAGAAATTGATAAATGAAACTTCTAGGTATATACCTGAATTGCAAAACGTCAGACCGATTAGAGTACCGGTTGGGTATCGCCCAATGCCAATGGATGAACTTCCAGTTATAGGGTCCACTCCTAAAACACCTAATATTTATTTTCTGTTGATGCATAGTGGTGTGACATTAGCACCGATAGTAGGAGAACTAGCATCAATGGAGATTGTAGGAAACCTCAAGGTAGAATGCTTGTCCGCTTTTAGACCTTCGAGATTCGGGCAGAAAAATTGATGATCCAATAATTGTCACGGTATAAAAATGGTTTTAAATAGTCCAAAAAGAAGGATTATAAAGTGACGAATAGTTGGATAATCCGATCATAGTTATAGGTTTATCTGCAAAGGAGGTAATTTAATGCGGCAATCAATATTCGTTTGGATTTCAGTTGTTATAGCAGGGTTTGTAGGACTTTCTTTATTTTTAACGATTTCTTCAGTTAATTTGTCAGAAAACAATGTCGAGCAGCAATTGGCTTTGGCGAGCCAAAGTGCGGGAGAGGGAATACAAGTTCATGGGAACTGGGAAGTAGAAATATATGATCTAAATGGTGATTTGTTTGAAAGACGTGTTTTCCAGAATGATTTAACTACAGAAGCAAAGCCCATATTGATAGATTTTTTGAGAGCATCATGGCCTGAGACTCATGGAGTTACGAAATGGGATCTGTTTGGCTACGGATATGAGATGAATGGAGTTCCGTATCAACCTTGGAATTCAGGAGATTTAGACGGGCTACTTCGTTATGATGAGAGCGAACTTGCTGAATCTGATGTCATAACTGTTTTCACGTCTAAGGATGATACTGGTGCTGATTGTGATAATACAACTGAGACTTCATCGGTTGGTGGGACTTTAATTATGCTTTCAATCTCATGCAGTTTTAATCAAGATGCCAATATAGGGTACTTTACAACATATTTCGAATATTATGTTTCGACTCCAATTGAGGATTTTAAATATAAGAAGTATCTTACATATAAGAGGCTAGACCCCATAATTGTTCTAGCTGGTCAAAAAGTTTCGGTCAACATGACCATTTCTTTCGAATAAATAATGATTAGACTTCTACTTTCACTATTTATATTTGCCTTGTTCTCACTTGTTTCAAATTCTGTAGTTTTTGCAGAGGAACCTGACATTGAGATCAACATAAACGAGACAATCTCTGTAGGGGACACCGGAAATACTGAGAAAGAGTTCTTTAAAGAAGAAATTCAGGTCACTGAAGCTTTGATGCCAGACACTGATGTAATCGAAGAGTCAATTGACTTAGTTGACGAGGTCGATGTGGAGGTTTTTGGCGAGCCGATTAAAGTTGAAACAGAGGTTAGTCTTGAATCAGACGAAAACACA